>ONHH01000071.1 GCA_900317575.1 uncultured Bacillota bacterium
ATCTTCGTTTCTTTGATATCTAATTCAATATCATTATCGAGGATTATCTTATTATCAATTGACCATCCTAAAAAAACATAATCTTCTTTTGTTTCTATACTTAATTCTGATAAATCTATCTTATCTTTATTAAAAACAATCTTCGTTTCTTCATTAGTTATTCCATCAATCAATAATAATTCGTGACTTTCTTCATTACTACATCCGGCAATTAATATTAAAATCAGGAGAATAACTATTATGATTTTTTTATTCATTTCTTAAAGTCTCTCTAATAATTTATTTATTGTATTTTCATAATTCTCATCAATAATAACAATTTTTTCGCCAACTTTCTTAAAGCCATCAATATAATGATGGTTACTTAAGGTTAAAACTAATTTAAGTAAGGTTGTATCATCTACTCGATGTTCAACATCTGAACTATGTTCAACAATATCATTAAAATTATCTTCAATATATTTATCACTCATCGCAAGACAAATAAATCTAATTTGGTTTAAATAAGAATCATTAAAACTTTTTCGCCAATTAAATGGTACATAAGCACCCTCAACTATGAGATTTTGTTTATTTTCAATCGCTGTTTTAATAATTTCCGATACAATTGGCCATAAATAATCAGTTAATTCATTATCATCTTCTGGTGTTAGATCAGTATTTTTACTTCTAATCAAACCCATTTTTAAATGATCCATTGATAAATATGGATATAATTTCTTTTCAAGCAGCTTTTGAGCTAAAGCCGTCTTTCCAGTATGAGTAGTTCCTGTAATAAGATAAATCATTTAATTCTCCTTTTTTATTATTATAAAGAGAAAAGAAACATATTTCTATGCTTCTATTCTGTCATTATTACATTTGCGCCATAAATAGTTTTAAAATCATTCTTCATGGAGATAATTACATAATTATGTTCTTCCCAAGAAGCTTTTCTCTTTGCGGTTTCTTCTAAATCAGCATGATCACGTTCATTATCATCAGCAATAAGCATAAATGCTAAAGCCTTATATTTATTATTAGTGATAGTATATTCATGCATACTAACATCACCACTTGAATTACCAAAGGATAGTACTGGTTGTTTACCAATTTCTTGAACAATTTGTTGAACCTTGTTCATCTTTAGGTTCTTAATAATTAATTCATCTCCTCTAACTAATTCATCTTCACCACCACTATTAAATTGATAATTTAAGCCATCTTTATCTCCTTGATGAGTTGCAACTAGATTAACATCCATGCCAATAACTTGTTTTTCAGGTAAATCTAATTGGTCACAAACCACTGCTCGACAAATCATTCGATCAGAACCACTTACAACATAACAAGTAAATTGATGCTTTACTAAATATTTGACTACATCAATCATTGGTTTATATAAGGAATCAGCATATTTCATATTTTGGAAGCCAACTGCATCTAATTGTAAGAAATCTTTAACATAGCTTATAAATTCACTAGGAGTTAACCCCGCAAAAGCCTTTGCTTGAGCACGACCATGAACTAAATCAAAATTATCAACCTTTGGTGTCTTATAATTCTTACCTGATTCTCTAATTAATGTCGCAACATTCTTTAAATCATCATCAGCTTGATAATTTGGATCATCTAAGCAACGATATGCTAATAATAAATACTCAAGGTATTCTGGAAATAATTCTCCACATAAAGTACCATCCATATCGAATACCGCAATTCGATCTTCAATTGGAATAAAATCACTAGAGGTTGTATTAGTAACTTTTGATACATAAGAAGTCAATTGATCTAATGAATCGCATTTATTCCAATTCTTAAAACTATCTTCTTCTCCACAGCCACTAAAAATAAAAGTTAAAGAAAAAATTAATACTAAGCAAACTATTTTTTTAAATTGTTTCATTGTCTTCTCCTATTCATTATTTTTTAAACGTGTTAATTCAGCTTTTCTTTCATACATTAAACGATCAGCTCTAATAACTACTTTTTTAATTACATTATCCGTTTTCGGATTATATTTACTCATTCCACTCGCAACGATTATATGATTATGATTCTTTATATTTTCATTAATTTGATTTTCAAAAATCTTCATTAATTCTAAACGATTATCATAATCATCATTTGATAGAAATGTAATAAATTCATCGCCACCAATTCGATATACTGGACTATGTTTAAATACATTACATATTAATTTTGCGGAAGCTTTTAAATAATTATCACCAGCATCATGACCTTCAGTATCATTAATATATTTTAAATCATTTAAATCAAACATTACTACTGCTAATTTATCTAATTTTCCATCTTGAATTAAGCGATCACATTCTTCTTTCTTTTCAGAATATGCGTATGAACTCTTAACACCAGTTAAGGAATCCGTATATGCTTTTAAATTAGCCGAATTTATTTGAATATTTTGATCTTTTTTCACTTCTTCAGTTATAAAGACATGTACTAAGCAAGTAGCAAGTAAGCATCCAATCGCATAAAAAGGAAGGAGTGGATAGAATAATTGGAATATTGTCGCAATCATTATTGATAAACCAGATACTCCAATAGTAATATAATGGGTTTTCTGTTTTCCTTTAGTTGCTGTTGCATTAAGTAGAGCATACATTGAAGTGATAGAAAAGAATAAAAAGATAAAACCATAAGTAATATATCTTGAATCAAGCGCAATATATTCTTCTTGTTCATTATAGAAAAAGCTAAATGGCACAAAATAATTAACAATTAAGGATACAACTTGATAAAATGTAAAAATCCATACCCCTATAGTAATGATTTTAGTAAAAATATTCTTCTTTCCTAAATATTCAAAAATAAACAATGTCCATAATAAAATTGATATTGCCATTAATATGAAATAAAAGATAGTATCAATATAAGTTAAAGTAGCCAATTTATATTGATATAATAATCCCCACAAGATATCTGATACATAATATGCTATAACAGTTATAATAAACCAGTGATAATATTTACTACCAAAAAGAGCATTATTTCTTCTTTTAAATATAATGTCATGATTAATAATCATGGTTAATATTAATGATAATAATCCAAAACTAGAATATTGCATTAAAACCTCACACTTTATTTAATAATTCTCTTATTTATTATATTATAGCATAAAATAAATAAAAGTGCCATCAATCAAAAAAATAAAATATAAATATTAATTAAATCTTTTATTAAATTAATGATTTCTATCTATATTATTAAAAAATAGTGCTGATTTAAGGAATGTCCTTGTATCAACACTATTATTCTATGATAATGGTGCAGCAAATGAGACTTGAACTCACACGAGGATACCCTCACTACCCCCTCAAAGTAGCGCGTCTACCATTCCGCCATTGCTGCATAAACAAGAAAAGGATTATAATTAATCCTTCTCTTGTGTGCTAATTAGTATTTTATTTAAAATTTGATGTAAAAATATTGCTTCATCTTGAGTAATATTAATACAGTTTCCTACTTGAAAAGGAATATTTAAGGCTTGATCCTTTAAATTTCTTCCTTTATCAGTTAATTTAATTAGAAGATTTCTTTCATCTTCTTTTGGTCTGATTCTTTCAACATAGCCTTTAATTTCTAATTTCTTTACTAAAGGTGTAAGTGTTCCAGAATCAAGATATAATAATTTACCTAATTCTTTAATTAGGATTTGTTCTTTTTCCCACAATACTAGCATTGCTATATACTGTGTATAAGTAAGATCTAATTTTTCTAAAAAAGGTTGATAAGTTCTTACTACTTCTTTAGCAGCAGCATATAATGGGAAACAAATTTGATTTTCTAATTTTAATATTTCGTATTTATCCATAATTATCCTAATAATTTCTTGATATCTTCAAGAATTTCATTAGGAGTAACAACTGGTTCATAACGATTAACCATATTACCGTCTTTATCAACTAAGAATTTTGTGAAATTCCATCTAATATCATTAGGTTTCTTGGAAGTTCCTGATAATAATTCTAAGAAACTCATCTTAATTTTTCCTTCTTTTGTTGGTTTCTTGTATGGTAGAGCTTCTTTTAAAGCTTTAAATATTGGAGCAGTATTATCACCATTTACGTCAATCTTCTTAAATTGATGGAAAGTAATACCATAATTTGAACAACAGAAATCATAAATTTCTTCATCAGTACCTTTTGCTTGAGAAGCAAATTGATTACAAGGGAAATCAAGAATTTCAAATGATTGATCTTTCAATTCATCATAGATTTGTTGTAATTCTTCATATTGAGGTGTAAAACCACAACCTGTAGCTGTATTAACTACTAATAATACCTTACCTTTATAATTAGATAGTAAAGTTTCAGTTCCATCTTTTTCTAATAATTTAATTTCATTATCATAAATATTCATAATAAACCTCCTGTTTACATAAATATTATATCATGATAATTAATTGCATACAATTAAATTGCACTAAATTGTTGTTTATTTTTCTTATTATTTAATTTTTGAGCTTGCTTTCTTTCTTCTAGCATTGAATGTAGCTTCTTATCCTTTGGAAAAATAATCTTACTTAAAACAATTGCTATTGCAAAAGTAACAACCTTTTCTGGAGTAAATGGCAACCATAAAAATGATAAATAACCCAATCCTACTCCAAGCATCCAATTGAGATGAAACATTCTTCCTAATACAATAAAGACATAACACCAACCATTAGTTATCATCCATGCTATTAAAAAGCAGATGCAAAAACGCCAATTAATGAAAAATTTAATCAATTGCCTTGCTTTAATTCTAACAATTCTTTTTAATTTTGTACTTCCATTATTGACAAATGCAAATATCATAATTAAAAACCACAAAATTAAGCCTGAAACTAATATATAATACCAAAGTATCATACGCTACCTCTAATCGGTAATATCGATATCTCTTACAATTATTACCTTATAATCTTTAAATTCTTGATTCAAATCCTCTTGGATTTGATTATAATAATCCCTAATTTTTGGACATTCAAAGGATACTACTAAATCAAATATGATTGTCTTAGTTGCTTTTTGATAATTGAAACCATGCATTGATAAGACATATTCATATTGATCAATTTTATTTTTAAACTGATGATAAATATCAGCTGTTTCTGGATCATTTAAATCTAATGCATATAAACCGATTGCTGTTACAATAATCTTATATTTTTCATATATTGATGATTGAAGATTTCTGGTTAATTCATCAAATTGCGTTACATTATAATCGCCTGGTACTTCTAAATGGAAAGATGCATAATAATGATCAGGACCATAATTATGAATAAACAAATCATAGACTCCTAATACATCATCATGTTTTAATGCTTCTTCTTTGATTTGATCACTAATTGTCTTTTCAACACGTACACCAATTAAGAAATTAATTGTTTCAATTAGCATTTCAATACCACTTTTAATGATAAAAGCAGAAATAATAATACCTAAATATGCTTCAAGACTAACGTTAGTAGTTAAATATACAATTGCTGCAATAATTGTTGATAAGCTGATTATAGAATCAAATAAAGCGTCGTTACCAGATGCAATAAGGGAAGATGATGATAGGTTCTTTCCTCTTTTTCTAAAAAATAGACCTAATAATACTTTAACAATTACACCGACGCCTAATAGAATTAGTTCAATAGTTCCATAATTTGCTTCAGTAGGATCAATTATTGCTTTAATAGAATCAATTAATACGGTAATACCAGCATATAAAACAATAAACGCAATTACCGAAGTTGTGATATATTCAATTCTACCATAACCCATTGGATGCTTCTTAGTTGCTTTTTTACCAGCAAGTTTAGTTCCAATAATGGTAATTAGGCTCGATAATGCATCACTTAAATTATTAATTGCATCACTTATTACCGCAATACTTTTTGTAAAAAAGCCAATAAAAGCTTTAATAATTACTAAAAAGATATTACCAATTATACCAATAATACTAGTTAATACTATTTTCTTCTCTCGCATATCCTTTACCTCTTAGATATTATACCATATATTTGATATCTTATATCTTAATTCGCTAAAAGAGCATTTCTATATGAAATGCCCTTTATTTATTCTTTAATTGGTATTTCTACAATGAAGGTAGAACCAACATCAATGGTACTTTCAATATTAATATTAGCACCAATTATTTTACAAATTTGTTTAACTAAATTTAAGCCAATTCCTGTTCCTGGAATTTTACTATTATGGCTTTCATCAATTCGATAAAATCTTTCAAAGATTTGATCAAGATATTTCTTTTCCATACCAATTCCCGTATCTTCAACAATTAATTGATAATTATTATTATTTATCTTCGTTCTAATAGTAATTGAGCCATTATCTTTATTATATTTAATCGCATTTTCAATTAAATTCTGAATTATTTGTTGAATCAATACTTCATTACACTTGATTTCTTTTACTTCTAAATCTTTAATTATTTCCAGATTCATCTTTTCAATCATTGGTCTAAATGTGTCAATTATATCATCAACAACATGAATAACATTGACATCTTCATTTAAGTCAAAACGATCTAATCGATTTTCTAAATTAGATAACAATAATAATTGCTCAATAGTCTTCTTCATCTTTAATGATTCCGTATGAATAATATTTAAATAACTCATAATATCTGGAGTAAAGATATCCATCGATAATAATAATTCACTAAAACCACTAATAGATGTTATTGGTGTCTTTAATTCATGACTTGCGTTAGAAATAAATTCACTTCTACTCTTATCTTCTAATCTTTCAATCGTTACATCACTAAATTTAATTAATAATAATTTATTGACACCTACAATATCCTGCCATGTATTGTCGAAGCAATTAATCGTTACGAAGAAAATTTTATTTAATTTTTCATCAAAGACATCTAATCCCCTAGTTTTAAAATCATGAATAGTTTCTTCAATCATATGAATAGCTGATGGAATATAGGGTAATGAATGAAAATTCATTCCAGTTACATCAACATCCATATTATTAATAGCTCTTGCGTAACTATTAATTAATAATATTTCTTCATTATCACCAATAATCAATAATCCTTGATCAATATTATCAATAACCATTTGTAATTTTTCACGATCATTTTGAATCATTTGAATGGAATTAAAGATATTATTCGATATTTCATTGATTTCTTTTAATGAAAGAGCTACTTCTTGATACCTATGATTAGTATCAATTTCTTGATAAGTACCTTGATTAATTAATCTTAAATTGTTAGAAATACCTTCAAGAGCGGATGTAATACGATCGGTAGTTCTTCTTGTAAACATAATACTTAGTATTATAGTAACAATACCAATAATAATGATAAAGAAAAATGATTCAAGGATCGCAAGGGATGTATTTTCTAATTCCATTGAAGTTCTAACAATAATATCATCATTTAATTTACTAATATAATAAAGTGTATTATCAATTGTATATAAATTATCCTTGTCTACATTATTAGAATTGGCTTTAGCTAATTCTTCTTTTGAAAGATTTGCTGATATCGCATCACCAACTACATCATTAGTACTATCAATAATAATATTACCATTAGAATTTGCAACAACAATATTCAACCATTCCGAATCTTTCGTAAAAGAATTAACTACTTCATGTAATTCTTCTTCATTAGTTGTATCATATATTTGATTATTAACAATTTTTGAAATATTGATTAATTGATTTTCTAGAGTTCCACGAGAGAAATGATTCCATACTAAACTCGATGTAATCGTAAATACTATTAACGCAATCGTAATGATTAAGACATTACGTTTAATTATTTCATCTCTCATAGATTATTCCCTAATAATAAAACCAACACCTCGAATTGTTTCAATATATTCTTCATCAGTATAACGAGCAATCTTTTCTCTAATTGTCTTAATATGCATATCAAGGGTTCTTGTAACTGCTAATGGATCATAACCCCATACTGATTTTAATAATTTACCACGAGGAACTACAATTGATGGACTTTCAAGGAGCATCAATAATACTTCATATTCTTTAGATGTAATTTCATCAATTACCTCATCTTTATAATATACTAAATGTTTTAGTGTATCAATACTTAAATCTCTTACTTTTAGAACCTTTCCCATATGCATATTTACTTTACGTAAATTAGCATTAATACGTGAAATGAATTCATTTAGACCAAATGGTTTAGTAATATAATCACTAGCACCCATATCAAGACCCTTAACGATATCTTTTTCATCAGATTTTGCGGAAAGAATGATTACAGGAATCATATCATATTCCTTCTTTTCTTTTAGCATTTTTAATACATCAAATCCACTGATATTAGGTAGCATTAAATCTAATACAATTAAATCTGGCTTTGATTTAGCTAATTTACCAATAAATGATAAAGGTTCATAGAAACCATACGCATCAAAACCATTCTTTTTTAAAGTGACATCAATTAAAGTATTAATTGATTCATCATCTTCTAGAAAATAGATAACTTTTACCATCTTATTATCCTCTTTCTTTCTTTCGGAATTTTTCTAATAAATAAAAGACTAATATTCCTACTGATACTACTAAGCCAATAATTGGAATCATTAAATTATAATTAGTTTGATAATACATATCACCACTACCAATACTAGGTATTTCTGTTGGATTATAACTAATTCCATATTGTAAAGCTAATCCTTTAATATTAAGGATTTGAATAATGGGAACATTCATCTCTAAGAATATATCAATTAATCCAAGCTTATCACGACTATAATTACTAATACGATTTAAATAATTAGGCATAACTAAGCCTTTTTTATCAATAAAGCTTGCTTCATCTCGTCCCATTGATACTAAACTACCACCAACATTGATGAATAATTTTAAATTAGGACAGGCTTTAAGAATATATTCTTTTCTCTTCTTAACATTTGTTTCATAATCATCTTCATGAATAAAAGTAACATTACTAGCCTTTATTCTTTCAATGATTGGTTTTTTGACATCTTCTTCCATATCATTACCAGTATCATTACCCCCACCTAATGAAACATAATTAAGGGGATACTTAAAGATATGTTCTTGATATAGATATTGATACATATCAAAATAAGTGAAATCAAGATTATTAGCACCATAACTTGATGCGCCAATCGATGCCATATAACATACTTTTAAATTCATTACTTGACAAGCAGCAGTAACACTAATATTTAAAGCAGGGAAAGATCCAGATGTAACAATTGCTACTTCATCTCCTTCTCTAACATTAGCATTACGAAACATATCAATGATCATTGCGGCAAAATTTGGATTACATGAGGTCCTTTTAGCTTCTAATAAACCCATAGTTGTTGTAATAAAGGTATATCTTTCACCAATCATTCCACATTCATAATTATCATCTTTAGATAAGCCAATACCACTACTAATCTTATATTCTTTAATCTTATTCATCGCATCAAGTGCTAAATTTGATGCTTCAATCTGCTTATCATAATAATCATTTTTTTCTTGAGATGTTGTCTTAAAGGTAATAAAGACACTTAAAAGTAACATTAAAGCCCAAAATAAGAGAATTAGCGTCTTATATGCTTGATCTTTCTTCTTCATTTAAGCTCCAATCCGATTAACAACAATTACAATTAATTCAATTAGACAGATAACTATTGCGAGAGCGGGAATAGTTCTTTTTAGACCTTGTTTATTAATGTCATTAGCAATCAGTCCCGCAATTGTATAACCGATAATTGTAACATTTAACATATTTAATGATAAACCTTTAAGAATTAGCTGCAGCAAGAAATTAAGAATAATGCTGACAATTATCATTAAAACAAATCTTCTTTTACCAAAGATAATTAGATAACGCGATATTAGTTTAACAATAAAATAAGTTATTACCGCAATAATTACAGTATAAATCATTCTTTCAGGTTGTTTAATATACATTACCATTAATCCAGGTACAATAATACCTCCTGGTGAAATATTGGTTATTTCATAAAAGATGATACTAACTATCACACCAAGAATAACGATATTTAGATTTAAATCCATCATATTTTTTCACCATTATTCTTAAAATAATCTAATATTTTAAGTCCTTTGCCACCAATATTTCCAACCGCAAATATTATCTTTTCTTCTAATAAAGAATCAATATCCGTAAAGAATCTAATATCTATATTAGGTAAGTCTTTAGCTATTTTATTTTTTACATATCGAAGATTAGATCCTGTTAGATATAAATTCTTATATTTAATTTCTTTCATTAAATCAATATGTTGAATTACTCTTGTAGGTCGATCAAAACGATTGTTTAAGAGAATTGTAATATCTTCAGCTTGATAATGAAGTTCATTAATAATCTTATCATAAACAATCTTTATAGATGTTGGATCATTAATAGAAAAACCATTAAAGAATATTGTATCATTAATCTTATAAGCATCAAATGCTCCAACATCATGATGATAAGATCTCATTCCCTCAAAAAAACTATTTTGATCTAAATTTAAGGCTTCCGCAACCATTAAACTTAAACTAATATTTTCTTTAAATGTATCTAAATCTTCACCATCATATGGTTTAGAAACAAATACTTCAGTATTTTTTAATCGTGCTTTATCTTTAAAGAAATTAGCAAATTCACTATCAGCTATTATTAATTTACCATTAGTTGGAATTGTATTACTAAAAGCTTCCGCAATATCTTCAAGGTTATCTCCCATATCATTAACATGGTCTAATCTAACATTGGTAATGACTGTTACATCTGCTTTTAAAATCTTTTCTTCACATATTCTTTGTAATTCTGGATTAACAGCCATACATTCAAGAACTACTACCTCTGCTCCTTCTTTTTTAGCTAGACGTAGCATCTTAATTTGTTCGCGAATATTAGCTTTCCCTAATCGCATTATTTCTTTATCATTATTATTTACATCAATATAAGTTGGAACAGTTCCCGTCGTCTTTGAAAAAACTTTAAATCCACAATTTCTTAATCCCGCATCAATTAATCTAGTAGTAGTAGATTTACCTCTAATACCATTGACATGGATTATTAATTTAAAGCTTTTTCTCAATTTATTAACCAAAACTTTTTCGATAATAACATAACTTAAATAGCCTAAAGCCAATACAACAATAATAATTGTCAATAAATCCATATTATTCCCCCTTTACTCCTAATAAAAGCTTAAGAGGTGTTTCAAGAGCACCAATTCTTGGTACAACATAATAAGGAATATTATTATCTACTGATGTATTAGCTAAAAATCCATCTTCATTTCCGGTTGCTTGAAAAATATTAAAGATTGAAGAAGAAAAGACCATTTGAATAAATGAATCGGATGTCGATCCTCTTCTACTATTACCTCCTAAATGGAAAGCAATTATTTCATATTTTCCATTTTTACTACCATTAATTAATTCATTAGCACGATTTCTTTCTTCTGATAATGATAAAGAACTTTCTTCTAAGGCCTTAATAGAGCAACCAACAAAGATAAAAACAATTGATCCTTCATCAATATTATCTGGAGTAAGGAGCATATCAATCTCATAATCAAAGCTATTTTTATATAAATCATCAAAAATTAATAAATCATTTGCTTGACCAATCGATGTAAGATATACTTTTTTATCTTTAATCTTACCAAACATCTCTTCAGGAAAATCAGGATTAGTATTATTTATTACATTATTATTATCTTTTTTACAACCTATTATATTAATAAATAATAGGAATAAAAATATTATTAAGCTAAATCTTTTTATATTTTTTAATACCTTCATCAAATAAATCATTTCCTAATGTATCATAAGTAACAATACCAAAGAAGTCTTTTACTTCAAGTCGATAGATAGCTTCAGCTCCTAAATCTTCATAACATACTAAATCACATTTAACAATTGATTCAGATATAGATGCCGCAGCACCACCAATCGCTGATAAATAAACTGCATGATATTTCTTTAATAATTCACGATATTCTTTACTACGTGGTCCTTTACCAATCATAACTTTTAAGCCTTGTTTTAATAAATCTAAAGCAAAAGGATCCATACGATAGCTAGATGTAGGACCAGCCGAACCGATTGCTCTACCAGGTTTTGCGGGAGTAGGTCCAACATAATAAATTGCTCCACCATTAACATCAATTGGTAATTCTTTACCATTCTTTAAAAGCTCTACTAATCTTTTATGAGCAGCATCACGACCAGTATAAATAACACCAGTTAATTCAACCTTATCTCCTGCTCTTAATGAATCAATTACTTCCCTTGTTAAAGGTAATTGTAATTTCTTAATTTCACTCATCATAGACCTCCTAAAGGACACAAGACTTATGTCTTGCGGCATGACATTGAATATTTATCGCAACAGGTAGTGATGCAATATGACATGGATATGCATTAATCTTAACTGCAAGACAAGTTACAGTTCCCCCAAATCCCATTGGACCAACACCTAATTGATTAATTTCATCATATAATTCTTTTTCAAGATTAGCAAGAATTGGATCAGGATTGACATCATCAATTTCTCTCATTAGACTTTCTTTAGCAAGTAAAGCACTCTTTTCTAAATTTCCACCTAAACCAATACCCACAATTATTGGTGGACATGGTTTACCGCCACCATTAAAGACTGTATCAAGAACTATTTTTTTTACGCCTTCAACACCATCAGCTGGAATTAACATCTTAACTAAACTCATGTTTTCACTACCACCACCCTTAGGTGCTACTTCAATCTTAACATGATCTCCTGGTACTAATTTAACATGAACAATAGCAGGCGTATTATTTTTGGTATTAACACGATCTAAAGGATGTTTAACAACACTCTTTCTTAAATAACCACCGACATAAGCTTTACTAACACCATTATTGATAGCTTCATATAAATCGCCATCAAAATGAACATCATATCCTACTTCAACAAAGCATACTACAACACCAGTATCTTGACAAATAGGTAAATGTTTATTTCTAGCTAATTCATCATTTTGAATAATTCTTTCAATTACTTCTTGTCCAAGTGGAGATTCTTCTCTCTTTTTAGCACATCTTAAGCAGTTAAGAACATTCTCGGGAATGTTTTCACATGCATCAAGCAACATGCTTTCAACTTTTTCTTCAATTAATTTAACGCTTATTTCACGCATTATCTTTCCTCCAAATCAATATGTTTGATATCTTCATGGTCTTTTGTAAACCACTTCATATTATTAATAGCTGCTTCAACACTTCCAGTTGTAAATATTTTAACATAAGAATCATGCTTTTGAGTATTTAATAAATCTTTTTCTTTTAAAATCTCTTTTAAAAGTTTAGCAGTCGGTTCTCCACATGCAACATAATTTTTATTACCAAGTACTTTGCGCATTTGTGGTTCAAGAAGACTGAAATGAGTACATCCATGAATGATTGTATCGACATCTTTATCAAGTAATTGAGTCAAATATCTTTGAGCGATTTTTTCCCCTTCAGGATCATCTAATTCCTTAGTTTCAACAAAAGTTACAAAATCTTGACAAGCTACACCAAAGGCTTTACCCCCATTAG
>ONHH01000015.1 GCA_900317575.1 uncultured Bacillota bacterium
AGGAATATAACCATATTCTTTTTGAATGTCCGAAAGAATTAACATTAATGGTGTTGGTTCATCAATGTAACGTGCAATGATTTCGTTAATTTGCTTTACAGCAGCATCATTTAATTTTGCCATAATAACCTCCAAATTTTGAGCAAAGCCCATAATACAATATATTTTACCAAATATATCAATTTTTTTCAACAATAATATATTATTTTGTTTTATCTAGTTTAAAAAAAACAATTAGTATAAATTATACTAACTGTTTTATTCCTATATTATTCAACAAATAAAGAATTACTTACATCAAAATAATCTATTAATTTATTAATATTTTGAAAAGATGCTTTTCTTAATAGTTCATCACTCATATTATATTTTATTAATGAGCCTAAATTAATATTAGTAGCCTTACTGACATCATTTAATGAACAATGATTATTATTACATAAAATTCTAATAATGGTTTCTTTTTGTTCTATCTCTTTAAAATAAACTACTAATGATGAAAAATCCATTTCATGATAGATTGGATAAATATTCATCATAGTATCTAATGGAAGTTTGAGAAAAATATAAGAAAAACTTTTTTTAAGAGTTAAAAACAGATCAAAATAGTTTTGACCACACCAATATGCATCATTATAAATTCCATAACTAGTATCTTTATCAATTTGATAACCTGTAATATCATAGAATAAGATTTCTATTGGTTTATTTAAATAATCATCATAGCCATTCTTCTCAATTAAATTAAGATATTTACTCTTTTCAAGCATTCTTAAAAATGATTTAAAATTAATTTTATTTTGTATTCCTATTACAAATAATCTTGAGAATATTTCTCTAATACTTCTTATTTCAAAATCATTCATCATTCATCACCAAGTCTCGTAAACGAGTTCCTTTTTTATATCGATCATTTTCTAATAAATCAGCAAATACTTTATCAGCTGATTTTTTTCGTTTGTAATAATCTTCTTTACTTTCATTATTTACTTCATAATAATCAACAAATTTAATTAAAGAAAATGCTCTTTCGGAAATCAATACATATTGTTTACCTAAATCACCAGCTTGAAAGATAGTATTTAATGATTCTAAAGTTATTTCACTTCTGATGAAAGCAACAGGAAAATGAAAATAACTATCATCAGCTCGATATCCAATAATTACATCATATTGATTTACATCTATTAAATAATTATCTTCTAAATATTTTAATTCTCGAGGATAATTATTTATTAAATCTGTTGATAATTCACGATTATGCATAAGTAATGATACCCAATAGAGTACATTATTATATGGCTCTTTAGTTAAATCAAGAATCTTTAATCGATCATCCCTTATTGAATATTGATTAACATATCCACTTCCTGTTCTTCTTGCGGCCCATTCTTTAGCAAGTTCTCTATTAGTGCAACAATAAAAGCCTAATCCATAATCATTATGCTTATTTCCTTTTAAAAAAACAGGCCTTTCTATAATAAATTCACTTCCATGGTATAAATCTCTTAACATTGTTATTTTTGTGTATATAATTTCATTATTTTATTATATTATAATATAATAAAATTTGTATTTTATATACACGCTCCTTCAATTTTATTATATCATTATTATATTATTATGTCAATAGATTGGATAAATAAAAAAATGTGTGAAAATAATATTTCACACATTAAATAATTTGTTTTAATTGATTTCCAAAGCAACCCCTTCAGGTAAAAGTTTAAAAGCTTCACTATCAATTTCATTTACTCCATTTATTATAATCTTTTTTAAAGAAGGCAACTCTCGAAAAGCCCATTTTTCAATAGAATTAATTTTTCCATTTATAATAATTGTTTGTAAATTTTTCATATTTCTAATTGCAGAAGATTGAATTATATCAAGATCTCCATTTATGATAATTTCTTCAATATTATTATTTTCACCTAAATCATTAGATTTAATAATTCTTTTATCATACTCTTTCATATAGAAATAGTCGCTATTAATTATTATTTTCTTTACATTACTAGCATAATATAATAATCCTCCAATTAGTTTACTTGGCGACGAACTTTCTAATGAATACATGTGATAAGTATTATTAACTAATGAAAGATCATTATTCAAAGAAATATATTCTGTTGTTAAATATATCGTATCTATTAATGAGCCTAAAATTGTAATATATTTATCTACATCATTTGGAATAATATCGTATGTTTCTAGTGATCCTATTTTAAAATAGTCATCTCTTTCATCAAATAATACTATTGGTTTAGCATAAAGATTAATATTTTTATCTTTTAAATTAGATAATTCAATTTCAAAATTTTCATCTAGATACCATTCTACTTGAATATATGGTTTTCTATATATTGTTCGATCCATATTTTTTGAAAGGATAAATTGATTTCCAAAATCATAATCTCTACCAAATGGAAAATCTAAATTATAAATAAGTTGACTTATATCAATTAATTTAGGAAAAACAATGTTATTATTTTTATACGTGGATGTATATAATTTATATGAATTAAAATAATAATTTACTTCTACATCATAAATTAAATTTTCACAATCACCAGGTTGCTGCAATTGATTATTTAAATAGTCATCGCTTTTACAAGAACAAACAAATAATATTAAAACCAATAATAAATAAATAGATACTTTTTTCATTTATATTCCTCCTATACACATCCACATGATAAGTTATAATAAAAAGCAATGTAATAACAATTAAAAGTTTCTTCAAATATTTCTACTTTCAATTTATTTGATATTTAATTATAACATAAAATATTTTTTTTACATTAAATTATATTAAAAATACCCAATCACAATAATGATTGGGTGTTATTTAATTAAATAATTTATCAAATTCTTTAGGATAGTTCGCTTTAAAAGTAAGTTCTATCTTTTTAATTGGATGTTTAATCTTTAATACTTTAGCGTGTAAGCATAATCTTTTTAATGGACTAGCTGGTTTACCATATTTATCATCACCTAATATTGGATGATTAAGAGAATTAAATGCAACTCTTATTTGATTTTTTTTACCAGTTTCGATAAAACAATCAACCATAGTATATTGATTATTTTCTTTTAAAACTTTATATTTAGTGATTGCTTCAGGAGTTGATTTATTATTTGATACATACATTAGATTATTGCTATCTTTATCTAGATGTTGAATAATTGTATCTTGTTTCTTTTCTAATCTTCCTTCTACTACCGCAATATATTCTCTTACCTTTACTAAAGTATTCCAATTCTTAACTAATTTATTCTTTAATTCTTCATTCTTAGTAAATAATAAGACGCCACTAGTTTCTTTATCTAGTCGATGTACTTGAAAGCATCTTGAATGTTTATCTTTATTTTGCATATAAAGGAGTACTTCTTTATAAGCAGTAGATGTTTTATTGTTATCTGATTCAATTGATAATAGACCAGCTGGTTTATTGATAACGATTAATTCATCATCTTCATAGATTATATCTAATTTGATTTGATTAATAACTTTATTTTCTTTCTTATTCAATTTAAAATCTTTATCAACTGGTTTTTTAGATATATAAACAATATCTTTTTGATAAAGATTATAATCAAATTGAGTGACTACTAAGCCATTAACTAAGACACATCTTGATGAAAGAATCTTTTTAACATTGTTTCTTGATTCATTCTTGATTACTTCATATAAATATTCTAGTAATGTCGTATTTTTATTTACATGATATTCTTTTAAAGAATTAGCGAATTGTTTTTGTTTTTTCTTTTCTAAATATTCTTCTTTAGGTAATCGCATTATTTCTTAGGAGTTATTTTTTCCATTCCACCCATATACATTCTTAATGGTTTAGGGATTAGAATTGAACCATCTTTTTGATAATTGTTTTCGATGAAAGCAATTAATCCACGAGGAGTTGCGAGAACAGTATTATTTAAAGTATGAGTTAGATATGTTCCATTTTCTCCTTTAGTTCTGATTGATAATCTACGAGCTTGAGCATCACCTAAGGTAGAACATGATCCTACTTCAAAATATTTCTTTTGTCTTGGACTCCATGCTTCAACATCACAGCTTTTAACTTTTAAATCAGCTAAATCACCTGAGCAGCATTCAAGTGTTCTTACGGGAATATCTAAGCTTCTAAAGAATTCTACAGTATAACTCCACATTTTATCATACCAAGCCATACTATCTTCTGGTTTACAAATTACAACCATTTCTTGTTTTTCAAATTGATGAACACGGTATAATCCTCTTTCTTCAAGACCATGGGCTCCTACTTCTTTTCTGAAGCAAGGTGAATATGATGTAAGAGTTAGAGGTAAATCAGATTCTTTAATAATTTGTCCTTTGAATTTACCAATCATTGAATGTTCTGAGGTACCGATTAAGAATAAATCTTCATTTTCAATCTTATACATCATGGCGTCCATCTCTTCAAAACTCATTACTCCATTTACAACATCAGAATGAATCATAAAAGGTGGAATACAATATGTAAATCCTTTATTGATCATGAAATCTCTTGCGTAAGAAAGAAGAGCTGAATGTAAACGCGCAATATCACCCATTAAATAATAGAAACCATTACCAGATGTTCTAGCACTTGATTCTTTATCAAGACCCATAAATGTATCAATAATATCTGCATGATAAGGAATTTCATAATCAGGTACTACTGGATCGCCATAACGAGTGATTTCTTTATTTTCTGAATCATCTTTACCAATTGGAACACTCTTGTCAATGATATTAGGAATGATAAGCATCTTTTCACGAAGTTTTGCTGAAAGTTCTGCTTCTTCTTGTTCTAATGCTGGAAGCTTTTTATTGATTTCAACAACTTCTTCTTTTAATTTATTTGCTTCCTCTATTTTCTTTTCTCTCATTAATAATCCAATTTTAGAACTTGATTCATTTTTCTTTGTTCGAAGAAGATCTCCTTCAGCTTTTAAATTACGAATCTTTTTATCAAGTTCTATTACTTCATCAACTAATGGAAGTTTATGATCTTGGAATTTATTCTTGATATTTTGTTTAACGATTTCTGGATTTTCTCTTATAAACTTTATATCTAACATATAATTAACCTCTTTAAATTAATTTAACAAATAAGGCACTTTCTTCTACATCCTTATATTTTGTCTTAATAATATATTCAATGCCTCTTACACTACCTGGAAGTTTTGTTAAGCTTCCATTCTTTTCTACATATTCTGATGAGCATTCAAGTTCTAATTGATAGCCATCTTGAATATAAGAATCAACGATTGCTTCAACATCTATTAATGATAAGAAAACATCCCATAATTCATTTGCTCTTAGGGTTTGTGGGCAATTCTTACCACTAAAGAAGTGATGTTGTTTAATATCTTCCATATGAAGATTATTATCTTTTAATAATTTAACTACAAGCTTTGCACATCTCGCAAGATTTAAGAAGATATTTTCACCCTTAGCCATACTGATTTCAATACCAATTGAATTATTATTACCACCACGGTTACAAATCTTTTTATAAGTGGCGTTATAATAGGTTTCTCCTATATGATATTTATGATCAATTATTTCTAAACGGATTGATCCATCATTGATATCATCCTTAGTTAGAATATTACCATCATTATCAGTAGGAGCTAGGATTGATGATTTTTCACCACCAATCATATAATATCCATCTTTAGATATATCGATTGTTGGTTCTTTATCTTCACTAATACCTGTATCATACATATGATAACTTACTTGGGTTGAATCTCCCGCATGCCAAGCTATTTCATTATCAGGAATCATGTGATAGATTCCTTCATTGCCGACAACATATTGATAGCTACATGCATATTTTTGTTTAGTATCTTTTAATTCTTCATTATATACCGCATCAGCCCAGTATTTAGAACCATGACCAACTAGAGTATCACCAGTATCATGAATAGTAATATAATGTTTTTCTTCCACTCTTCCTGGTCTATTTTCATTAGTTGGCTTTGCGATATGGTTTTTTATTGTTAATGGTTCAAATAGATAAGGAGTTAAATTAGATATTAAATGATAATTATAACTCTTTTTCCAACCATATACCTTAATTCTTTTTTGAAAATAATCTTGATCGTTTAATTCATTAAAATATTCTAATAACTCGTTCATTTATTTACCTCTTTTTATTTTTGATAGCATTCTTCTTTTATTACACCAATATAAGGAAGATTGCGGTATTGTTCATTAAAATCTAAACCAAATCCTACTACAAATTCATTAGGAATAATAAAGCCAGTATAATCAGGATCGATATCAACTTTACGCATTTCTTTTTTATCGAGTAGGGTAACAATCTTCACTGATTTAGGATGATAATCACTTATTAATAATTCTTTTATTTTCTTTAAAGTGGTACCTGAATCAATGATATCTTCAATGATCAATACATGACGATCTTTTAAATCTGATAGTGGTTTCATTTGAATTTCAACATTTCCAGTTGAAGATGTTCCAACATAACTAGATGGTTTCATAAAATCAAATTCTAATGGGAAATCTAAATATTTAGTAAGATATGTTGTAAAATAGACACTACCTTTTAATAGAGACAACATGATTGGATTCTTATCATGATATGCTAGTGTTAATTCTTTAGCTAATTCCTTACATCTCTCATCAATCTGTTTCTCACTAATTAGAATCTTTTTAATGTCAGTACTAATCATTTTTTCACCTTCTTTTTTTATTTATTTAATCTTTCAGTTATTACTCTTGCGATTTTAACACCGTTTGCCCCAGCTTGCGCAAGTCCTCTAGTAATACCTGCTCCATCACCACCAACAAAGAGATTCTTTATTGAGGTTTCAAATTCATTAGTTACTCTAGGCCGATCAGAATAGAATTTAGCTTCTACACCATAAAATAATGTATGATCTGATGCGATACCAGGAGATACGTAATTTAGAGCTTCAATCATTTCAATTAAGCTTAGCATAAAATTATATGGTAATACTAGTCCTAAATCACCAGGAACTGCTTCTTTTAAAGTAGGTTTAACAAATCCTTCTTGAATTCGTTTTTCAGTACTTCTTCTACCTTTCTTGATATCACCATATTTTTGAACAATTACGCCACCATCAGCAAGTTTATTAGCTAACTTACTTACTTCATATGCGTAAGCATTTGGATCATTAAATGGTTGATCGAATTCTTGACTTACTAGTAGCGCAAAGTTAGTATTATCACTACCTAATTTTGAATCATTATAAGAATGACCATTACATAATGTTACACCATTATGATTTTCTACTACGACATGTCCTGATGGATTAGAACAGAAAGTTCTTACAACTGTACCAACACTAGTAGTATAGATGAATTTACCTTCATATAGATTCTTATTAATTTCATCCATAACGATGTTATTAGTTTCAACTCTAACCCCTAAATCTACACGATTACCAGTAAAAATAACATCATATTTCTTTAAGGTATTAGTTAACCATTCACTACCATTACGACCTACACCGAGTAATACATAATCTCCATAATATGTTGAATCATCATCCATGATGATGCCTTTAACCATATTATCTTCAACAATTATATCTTTAACTGCTTTAGAAAAAAGATAATCAACTTTTGGTTTCATTTCTTCATAAATAGAAGCTAGGACTTTTAAATTAATTTCTGTGCCTAAATGTCTTACTTCACTACGAAGTAATTTTAAGCCAACCGCAATACCTTTCTTTTCTATTTCATATACTTCTTTAGTATGTGGATCAGTGATTTCAACTGGTGCACCATGTCTTAAATTAATTGAATCAACATATTTGATTAATTCAATTACTTCATCATCATCAAGATAATCAGTCATCCAACCACCAAATTCTGATGTGATATTAAATTTACCATCAGAATATGCTCCACTTCCACCAAAACCAGTAGTCATTGCGCAAGAAGGTTTACAACCAACATATCCTTTTTTATCAACTGGACATTTATCTATCTTCTTTTGAAGAATTGGACATTTACGATTATAAATATCCTTACCTTTATCAACTAATAAAATCTTTAAATTTGGATTTTTATTAATTAATTCATAGGCAGCATAAATACCTGTAGGACCTGCTCCTACTAATATACAATCATATTTATTTAACATTATAAATTAATACTCCCTTAATTGAAATAGTCTTTAAGAATAAAAGTCTTATTACGATCAGCACCTACACT
>ONHH01000018.1 GCA_900317575.1 uncultured Bacillota bacterium
TATTTAAAAAATTATTTACCGCTTCTTTATTAATTGTTGCATTAGTAATGAGCGTTGCGGTAATGGGTAAAGTAAAGGTGAAAGCAGAAGATGAAGTTTATAAATGTATAGAATTTGGCAGTTCATATAATCAATCAAGTGTAGGTAATTATACTTCAACATGGTATGCCACTAAGGATAATTTTACAGTAGAATTGAAAAATTTTAATAATAATCAAAATAAATGGGAATTTGTTAAATGTGGGAGAAAAAACTCTGAAAGTGTTGGAACTATTTCTACAAATAAGGCAATTGACCATAAGATAACAAAAGTCGATGTAACAATTGATGCCGTTACATCTGAAAAAGTAAACTCATTTAAGTTGTGTTATGATGATAATTCTAATTTTACTTCAGCACAAGAATTAACTTTGACAATTGCTACAGGCGTTAATTCTTTTATAATTCCAGAAGCTAATCAATTAGAAAATGGATATTATAAGCTTGAATTTGATTGTGCTAGTGGAGAAGCTAATGGATTAGTTACTGTTAGTAAAGTTGAGTATTACCATGAAGTTATTGTTGGCAATGTTGATGTAACAGGTGTTTCACTTAATAAAGATTCAACAACAATTAGCGTTGGTAAAAATGAAAAATTGATACATACAATTACTCCAGCAACAGCAACAAATAAAAATGTTACTTGGTCTAGTAGTAATGAAAGTGTTGCGACAGTTGAAAACGGAGTTGTTACTGCTGTTGTAGAAGGAACAACAACAATCACTGTTACTACAGTAGATGGTGGATTTACTGCAACTTGTAATGTAAAAATAGTTGGCATAGAAAAATATAATTTAGTTGAAAATGAAAAGCAATTAATAAAAGGTGCAAAATATATTATAACTAGTAGTGATGCTTCTGTTGCTATGAGTGTAACTCAAAGTTCTAATAATAGAGCAGAAACTGCTGTATCTATTAGTGAAAGTACCCTTATTAATCCTTCCAATTCTGTTCAAGTTTTTGAATTATATGAAGGGACAAAAGATAACACCTATGCATTCTATACAGGTGAAGGGTATATTTATGCAGCAAGTTCATCATCCAATTATTTGAGAACTGAAAATGATTTAACTGATAATAGTTCTTGGACGATTACCATAAATCCAGATGATTCTTACGCATCAATTACTGCTCAAGGCAATAATACTCGTAACTTACTAAAATATAATAGTTCAAGCGATTGCTTCTCTTGCTATGCATCTGGTCAAAGTGCAGTTAAATTATATCAAATATCTGAAAGTAGTTTTGAATACAAATCAATTTCTTATGAATTAAATGGTGGAACAAATAATTTTAATAATCCTGAATTATTAGTTCCAAATAAAGGAAGTTTTCCACTTAATAATCCTACAAAAAGAGGATATACTTTTAGTGGATGGTATGATAATCAATCATTTAATGGAAATGCATTAACAGAGATTCCTACATCAGTTGTTGATGATACAACAATATATGCAAAATGGACTCCAAATACTGAAACTTCTGTCTTTATGCAAGGCGCATTAGCTTATTCGGATGTATATAAAGGAGCTGTAAGAGTTGTTGGATTAGTTGATGCTGATTCTTATGATAATTATGGATTTGCAATTAAAGTTGAAGATCATGAAGAACAATTATTATCTATAGAAGCTGATGGCAGTGGATTAAAAGTTTATGAAGCTATCAGAGGTGAGCAATCAGACGCAAGAATAACTGCTGAATCACTTGGTGGCACCTTATTATTTGGTATTGAAATTTATAATATTCCTGAAGGAAGTTATACAATTAGTGCTGCATCGTGGATTGAAGATAATGGAGTAAAAACATATAGTCCAACTAAAGTATATACAGTAGTAGTTAGTACATCTACTGGTGTTACTGTAAATCTTGCTTAATGGAGGTTAATAATATGAAAAAAGAATATTTAAATCCAGAAATTAATATTATATATTTAGAAGATGATGTTATTACTGCATCAGGAATTGCTCGTGGTGTTGATTTTGGAACATTAGATGAAGATGGTAGTGATCCATTTGCATTCCAATAAAATAATATCTGTATTTCTCATTTTAATAACATTATTATTAATTTCAAGTTGTAATGCAAAAATAGTAGATGATGAAAAAGAAACAGTAAAATACACTGTTACATATATATCATTTAATGATGCTATAACTAAAGAAGTTAATGAAAATGAATTTGCAGAAAATATTAGACTTGAAAAATATGGTTTTGAATTCATAGATTGGTATTTAGATGAAGAATATAATAATGTATTTGATTTCAATACACCAATTATTGATAATATTACCTTATATGCAAAATGGGAAATATTATACGGGCCATTAATATAAAATAAAAAATCTCTAGTAGAAATTCTACTAGAGATTTTTATAATTAATTATAATTATACATTAAAATCATCAAATTCAAAATCAGATGTTCCTGCAAAGCCAGTCATTTCTTTACTTGAAGTGATAATATCATCATTAATTGTAATAATTTCTATAGTTGGTTGTTCATATTTTTTCATTAGATAATATCTCCTTTTAGTTTGCTAAATATGCAAGAACACCTAAATGTCCGTTAAATGAACTCTTATCAGGTAATGAAAGATATTCTGCAGCAAGAGATTTAACTGAACACTGTTTTTCGGCCATAAAAGAATATACTCCATCAATACATACATATGCAACAGCAGAAATGCTTGTATTTATATTTGCATCATCAATATGATTAATTGAAACAGCATAAATATAATACGATGGATTATTTAATACTTCATTCATACCAGAAGCGTCTGTTCCTACAACTGAATTTGAAGCAATTGAAGTACTATAATATCCTAATTCTTCTAATTCTGATAAACTTAACGGACTTGGATCATTTAAAGATGAACTTAAATCATCAACTAAAGTAGTAGATATATTAGATGTTTTGCAGTAAAACATTCCATAAGTTACATTAGATCCTGAAGCATCTAATTGATCTTTTAATTCTTTATCAATCAATCCAGCAAATTGAAGAGATAAATCATTTTTTGATTCTTCTTGCTTAATTGTAATTGATTCACCTAGTTTATATAATGTTAACGCTCCCCCTATTTGTGTTGAGTAACAAGCAAAGCCATAATCATCATTATTTCTTAAATTTTTATTAATACCTGCATCATCATTTGCCTTGTTTACAAACTCATAGGTAGACGTTCCTGATATTGCCCATAACGCTTTATCATCAGATCCATCATCAAGCATTTGAGCTTGATTTTTTGTTTCTGTTGAAGCTGCATATTTATTTTCTACAGCATTATATAAAGTCCAATAACCATTCTCAGCAGCAGGAGCAATATGCCATATACATGAGGAAGGAACCTGATCAGTAATTATACCATTTTCAGGAGTAACTTCTTCATACTGCAATCTATTATTAGAAACGGTAGTATTCATCATTTTACCGCCATAATAAATAACATAATCTCCTTCTTCAATTTCTCCTGAAAATAACTCAAATAATGGAGATGTGGAATAAGATACTTTAATTTTAGCTTTAGTATTTAATAATTCAAAAAAATCACGAGCTGATAAATTTGTTTCCCATTTAGCGTAAAGAGTTATATTTTGAGATACTGTATCAGATTCAAAATCCCATAGGTTTTCTAATTCTTTTTCCTTATACCAGCCATCAAACGTATAATTATCTCTAGTTGGATCTAATGGCTTATCAACTTTAGAACCTTTATCTTTAATTTGTTGATTAACAGGGGTTCCTCCATTTGATTCAAAATTTATCATCACATAATTTTCTGAATCAAGTTCCCAAATTGCATATAAAATAATATCATCAGTTACATTAGATATAGTATCACCTGGTTGATATGAAGTTCCATTGCCATCAGCTTGTGTATTCCATTCTTTAAATGTATAATATTCTTTAGTATATGGATTATTTGGTAAAGCTAAAGAAGTTCCACCATTAGATACTTCAATTGGTGATGGATCATTACCTATTCCACCATTTTTGTCAAATGAAATTGAACGATTAGGTAATGAATATGTAACATCTATACTAGCTAATCTTCTATGCCCTGATGTTCCTCCAACAGTAAATTTTACAGAAACACTAGAACCTGTCCATGTATCACTAGCATATGTTCCAACATCTGTAGTTATTGCGTTAGTTCCTTCACCAGAACTAAATTTTAAAACAATTTTCGTAAGCGTATTTTCAGAAGAAACAACAAAATATCCGCCACCATAAATTCTAACTGCATTACCTGTAGTAAAATATTTTGGGGCATTAGAATTAGTTCCTTTGTTAAATGAAACAGTAAAATTAGTAGAAATAGCAGTAGTTATTTCTTGTTGATTAGAATATCCTTGTTCGCTAAAAACAAGGGATTCTTCAGCTGCTTTCACCTTTACTTTACCCATTACCGCAACGCTCATTACTAATGCAACAATTAATAAAGAAGCGGTAAATAATTTTTTAAATA
>ONHH01000046.1 GCA_900317575.1 uncultured Bacillota bacterium
AGTATAGAATGCCGGAAGCATTTCCGTTTTATAACCAATTACTGGTACCCCAAAGGTTTCAAGATATTCAAGAGTTTTACCTAAATCAAGAATAGCTTTTGCGCCTGCACAGACAACTGCTATATTTCTTAGGGCTAATTCATTTAAATCACAAGAAATGTCCATTGATATTTCTGCACCTCGATGAACACCGCCAATACCACCGGTTGCGAAAACTTTAATACCTGCTAAAGATGCAATGAAAGCTGTTGCGGCAACAGTAGTTGCGCCATTCAATCCTTTAGCAACAATAATAGGGATATCTCTTCTACTAGTCTTAATAACTTTTCCTGCTTCTCTAGCGATATATTCAATTTCTTCTCTGCTTAATCCAACACATATCGTTCCATTGATTATCGCAATCGTAGCGGGAACGCATCCTTCTTCTCTTATGATTTTTTCACAATTAAGAGCTGTTTCATAATTTTTAGGATAAGGCATTCCATGAGAGATGATTGTCGATTCAAGCGCAACAACAGGAATATTATTATCAAGGGCATTTTGGACTTCTTTACTAATTTTTAGATTATTCATATTTTTACCTCACATTATTATTCTACCATAAAATGTGATATTTATAAAGATATATAATTATGATTTATTTTTTTTAATATGAATAACATTGTTTAAAACATTATGAATTATTCTTTTAATTGTTGATATCGAACAATCCACTATTCTTGATATTTCATAATTTGATAATCCATAAAGAAATTTTAAAATAAAGATATCGTATTCTCTTTTTTTTAAATGTTTAATTAATAAATTATTTATTTCTTTATCAATTATTAATTCATGTAATATATAGTTTTCATCTAAATCATCGATAATAACTGTCATATATTTATTCTTCTTCCGAAGATTTTGAAAGAAGAAATGATAAACAATAGTTTTATACCAAGGATAAAATATTCTCCCTTTTTTAATAGTCTTGAATTTTGCAATACTAGAATAATTAAAGAATTCTTGAGTTAGATCATAACAAGCATCAATATAATTATATATTTCACTATGATTACTATATAATAGATAACTAAATAAATTTAAGGTGATAGGATATACTTTTTCTATAAATACTGAATATAATTTTTCATCCATTGGCTTCTCCATAAGCCGTTGTAACTCTTCAATCCTACTTGAAAGAGTTTGTATCCTGCCACTCATAATCTTCCTCAACAAAATAATAAAGGAGAAAATCCCCGACCCGCTATGTCCCCAAAACAAATACAGTTATTTCTCCTCTATATATATTATGCTAAAAAAAATTTAAAAGGCTCACAATTTTATTGATAATAAAAATAACGACTTATTAAGTCGTTATTTATTCTCTTTAGTTATATTAAATTTTATTTCGTAATGTAAATAATCATTATCGATATTTAAAATAGCTTCTCCTATTTCACTACCTGTCTTAACATAAGTTCCACCCATTCCTCCTCTTAAATTAAGAATTGATGGACCAATAAGCTTTATTGGACCAGTTGTTGATAATTTAAATCCTTCATTATAATAAGGTGCTAGATTATTATTATCATCTAAAGCTCTAATTCTGATTGAAGCTACATCATAACTATTACCAATAATTAAATTATTATTAGATATTTTTAATTCAAGATGAATATTAGTAGAATCTTTAATGCAAATCGAATTTACTACTTGATTATCCTTTATTGCTTCTATCCGATATTCTAATTGCTTAGTACCCCAATTACCAATATATTTACCATATAATTCATAACCTTTTTCAAAAGATAGATGTTTAAAGAGCATTAGCTTTAAATATTTTAATTTATATTTTAGTGGTAATTTAGTACCATAATTTAATATCGCATATAATATTTGTTTGGCATCATCACTAGTTTTTTGATCAAAGCCTTCATTTTTAATTAA
Source organism: uncultured Bacillota bacterium (assembly GCA_900317575.1). Lineage (GTDB taxonomy): Bacteria > Bacillota_I > Bacilli_A > ML615J-28 > CAG-313 > UBA1737. Next base: position 1,930 of record ONHH01000046.1, read on the forward strand.
TAAATCGCCGACAAAATCATCTACTAAGATTGGCGCATTTTTAATATTTTTGAATGGTGAATCATTATGATCATATTCTTTAATTAATTCATCATTACGATAGAATCTAATCCTATCAGCTGAAGTTAGAACATAAAATGATTTAATTAAGGATGTTGGATGATCTCCTGCTTTAAGAAGTGATGATAAATATATTTCATTATCATCAATATTAATGGAATGATATAGATTTGCGGCAAGTTTAGGATTACGATACATATCCATTACTCCATGATAACAAATCTTATCTCCACTTCCAAAATCTTTATGCGTATTGTAATCAAACATACACCAACCAAATAGACCAGTAATTTCCTTATCACTGAAGAAGACATCAAAGATTTTAGCATAGCGTAACATATGGAGCTCTTTATGCATCTCATCATCTATAGCTTTAGTTGGATACATATGACCATTAAATTCGGATACTAAATAAGGAAGATTCTTATTTTTAACTACCTTCTTTTTATATTGAAGAATCCTTTTATCATTATCACTTGTAAAATCATTATAGGTATAAACATCTTCTAATTCTTCACCCTTAGTGTAGCATCTTACTCCACCAGTTTGACGAGTTGGATCTAGACTATGAATTAAAGAATTAGTTTTTAGATATAAATCATGACAATCTTTTGATTCATTAATCCTTGCTCCCCAAAGAATAACGGATGGATGATTACGATTTTGAACTACCATTTGATGAACATTTTCAATTACTTGATTTTGCCATTCTTCATCACCTAGATATTGCCAACCAGGAGTTTCTGTAAAGACTAAGATTCCTAATCTATCACATTCATCTAAGAAATATTGACTTTGCATATAATGAGAGGTTCTTACCGCATTAACTCCTAATTCTTCTTTTAAGATTCTTGCGTCTTCTATTTGCATGCTTTTGGGCATAGCATAACCAACATAGGGATATGATTGATGACGATTAAGACCAATTAATTTTACTAATTGATTATTGAGATAGAATCCATCACTCTTAAATACGGCCGTTCTTAAACCAAAATTAATGATTCTTTCATCGGTTTCTGTTTCTATCTTTAATTGATATAGATATGGATTATCAATATCCCAAAGAATTGGAGATGGTATTTCAATTCTTAAATCTTCATAATTCATTTCCTTCATTGACATTACAATAAATGGTTTTTCATCTTGAAGAACAGTTAAATCAATATTTGTATCATTAGCTATGGAAACTTCAATATCTAGGCTAATATACCATTTATTTTCAATATTAATAGGTTTTACAAAGACATCTTTAATATATGATTCTTCTTTAATATTGAGATAGACATCACGATATATTCCTCCATATGTTAAATAATCAATCGCATAACCAAATGGTGGAATATTTAAATCTTCTTTAGAATTAGTTATAACTTTAATCGTATTTAATTCACCATATTTACATTTATCTTTTAAATCAACATTAAAGGAATCATATCCACAATTATGAATTAATAATAATTCATCATTTAAATAAATCTTTGATTGATGAAGAACTCCATCAAAATTTAAGAATAAATGTTTATTCTTCCATTCATTTTCAATAAAGATTTCTTTTTCATAAATAGAAATAAATTGATAAATCTTTTCATCAAAATAATTATAAGGTGTTTCAATATTAGCATGTGGAAGATTGACAATTTCTTTATTTTCTTCATTTTCTTTCTTATAAAGCCATTGATTATTTAAATAGATTCTTTTATTCATTAAATAATTCTCCTAATAAATTTGCGGTATTTTCTAAATCAATTTTGATTTGTTCATTAAAGCGATTATAGATAGGAGCATCAATATCAATAACGCCAACTATACGGTCCTTTTTATAAATAGGTACAACAATCTCCGAACGGGATTTAGATGAACATGCGATATGACCTTTAAATTGATTGACATCATCAACTATAATACTTCTTCTTTCTTTTACAGCTGTACCACATACACCTTTACCAATTTCAATTGATGTACATGCAAGTTCTCCTTGATAGCAAGATATATATAATTTATCATTTTCAATTAAATAAAATCCTGCCCAATTGATATCTTTCATTGTATATAAGATAGCAGCAGTTGACGCAAGATTAGAATATAATGGTAGATTGGGATCAATAATATTTTTAATTAATTCATATAACATATTGGACCTCTTTTTATTAATAATCATAATATCTAATATATTTTATCATATTTTAAAAAATAAAAGTATTAGTTTGTTAGATAAATAAAAAAAATGTTATAATACACTTGAAAGAAACTTAGGATAATATATGTTAAAAAAATTTATTAGTTATTATAAACCTCATAAGAAATTATTTTTCTTCGATATGTTAGCAGCTCTTCTAGTATCAGTTATTGGTCTAGTATATCCAATCATTACCAGAAATATGCTGAATGTATGGATTGGTAATGAAGAAAAAGGATATGAAGCTCGTCCTGATTTAATTATTATCTTTGGAGGAGTAGTATTAGTTTTATATATCTTAAGAATGCTCCTACGCTTCTTTGTTCAATATCAAGGTCATATGGTTGGTATCTATATGCAGGCGCAAATGCGTAGAGATTTGTTCAATAAATTAGAGCATCTTCCCTTTACCTTCTTTGATAATCATGAAACTGGTAAGATAATGTCGAGAATGACTAATGATTTAAATGATGTATCCGAACTTGCTCATCATGGACCAGAAAATATCTTTATTTGTGGAATCATGATTATTGGATCATTTATTTATCTTTGCACCATCAATTGGGTATTAACCTTAATTGTCTTCTTCTGTGTACCTATTCTTTGTGTCATATCTTATTTTTTAAGAAAAAAGATGCGTCAAGCATTTATGGATACAAGAAAGAGTGTTGCGGTAATCAATGGTAGCTTAGAATCAAGTATTACTGGTATTAGAGTTACTAAAGCCTATACTAATACTATTGAAGAAGCCAGAAAATTTGAAAAAGGTAATCAAGAATTTATTGATGCTAGACGCCGTAGTTATAAAGCAATGGGTCAATTCCATTCATCTACTTCTTTTGTTACTGATGTATTTAATGTCTTTATCATTGTAGCTGGTGGCTTGTTTATTATCTATGGTGCTTCCCATATTCTTGGCTATAATTTATCGGTTGGTGATTATACAGCCTTTGTTGTCTCTATTTCATTATTTATCTCCCCAGTTCAAACTTTAATTGCCTTTATTGAACAATTAGAAAATGGTATAACTGGTTTTAAACGCTTCCTAGAAATTATGGATGAGGAAGAGGAAGAAGATAATGGTACTATTAATTTAGAAAAAACTGATGGTAATATTGAATTTAAACATGTTACTTTTAGTTATGATGGAAATAAAGATGTCTTAAAAGATATCAATTTAAATATTAAGAGTGGTACAAAGCTAGCATTAGTCGGACCATCAGGTGGTGGTAAAACGACTTTATGTCATCTTCTTCCAAGATTTTATAATATTCAAAAAGGTTCTATTCTCCTTGATGGAATTGATATTAAAGAATTAACTTTAGATAGTTTAAGAAAGAAAATTGGTATTGTTCAACAAGATGTTTTCCTATTCAATGGTTCTATTAAAGAAAATATTCTCTATGGAAAGCTTGACGCAACCTTTGATGAAGTGATTGATGCAGCTAAGAAAGCTAATATTCATGAATATATTATGACCTTACCTGATCAATATGATACCCAAATTGGTGAACGTGGAGTAAAATTATCTGGTGGTCAAAAACAAAGATTATCAATTGCGAGAGTATTTTTAAAGAATCCCGAAATTGTTATTCTCGATGAAGCAACATCTGCCCTTGATAATACTACAGAAATCTTAATTCAATCAGCTCTTGATAGTCTATGTGTAGGAAGAACTACAATTGTAGTAGCCCACCGTCTTTCAACTATTAAAAATGCTAATGAAATTGTGGTAATATCTAATGGCGAAATTAAAGAAAGTGGAAAGCATGAAGATTTAATTAAATTAGATGGTATCTATTCTAAATTATATAAATTACAATTTAGAAAAGAAGATTTAAATTCAATTGAACACATGTTAGAAGAGAGGTATTAATATGGCATCTAATACTAAACAAATAATTATCGAAAAGGTTGTCGAACTTTCTAAAAAGAAACCTTTTAATAAAATAACTATTAATGATTTATGCAAGAATTGTGGAATTACTCGTAATACCTTCTATTATTATTATCATGATATTTATGATGTAATTATTAATTTAATTCAAGATAAGATTGATCATATTGATATTACTCAACAAGAAAAAGGAATCTTCGATATGATTGAATTCTTAGGTACTTACCGAATTCTTTGGATTAATATGTATAAATATGTTGATCGTGATTTATTTGAAGGAATCTTTAAACAACAAATTCGTTCATTTCTTCAAAAATTCTATAATAATACAATCGGCTTTAATGATGATAACAATTATTATTTTGAAATCATTTCTTCTTTCTATGAAGAATCCTTATATGGCCTTGCGGTAAGATATATCATTAAGACAACAAGAGATGAAGAATATGACGCAAAGGAAGCCTTTAAGAATGTCCGTATTATCTTTGGTGGTCAATTAGAATTAATCTTAAATAATATAAAGAAATTAAATAATAACCAATAAAAAAGAGTGTTGATTTTTAATTAAAAATCAACACTTTTTTTATTTCTAATCATCAATAAAATCTGGTAAGATTCTTGCGTTAGTATATACGAGATAATCAGTTGCATGAGAAGAGAGAAGTGGACTAGATCCATCATACAATTCTACTTCTAATTTAATCTTATAATTAGAATAATAGAATTGTGAATTCTCGAATGGAGTACCAGTTCGAACTCTAAAATCAATTGGTATTTCAATAGTTGTATCATTATATACCATTGGTTCACTAATAGGGCTAGAATCTACTGTACTACGATCGATAATAAATTCTAATCGTTTACCAGTTTCTAGAGTTGAATAACTAGTTACACCTGCAACATTGAATGATGATAAATAATTACCAATTGTTAAAGCATCTGTATAATTATCTACTTTTGAATATAATTTTATTGATACTTTTACTTTATCATAATCAGCTGTAGTATTAATAATTGTACTAATATCAAGTACGGCTATTGATGGAAGATTTACATTAGTTTGACCATTCGAATCTAATGGATTAATACCAAGACTACCATAATCCCCACCAAAGATATTATTTCTTACATTATAATAAAGCTTTGCGTTATTACCTGATTGATAACAATAATATAATTTATTATTACTATCAACAGCAGTTGAGAAGACCTTACTTAAGGCTGCTTTATTCGGTTCAAATGATAGATTAGATGTACCTCTTACTTCAACACCAATATTACGATCCGTTGAATCTTCTTTCATTGGGAATTGGTCAGAGATATTAGCATCTCCTGAATATTGAATACTGAAATTACCAGTTATTACTGCTCCACCACCAGTCGTTAAAAAGCTGTTTAACGCAATACTATTTCTAAATTCAATATATGTAGACATTACTTCAATCGTATCATAATTACCACTTCGACTATCGATACTAGAATTAGCTGCCGCAATATTATATGAACCAGTTACCGTTGGATTACCAGTAACTAATTTTGCAGAATTACTGATAGATAATTTCTTAATCAAATTAACTAAGAAGCTTTGATAAATTGAGAATGCATCACCACCACTTAGATATGGTGAAATATCCGTTACATAGTCATTATCTAGAGTAATAGTTGTACCCATTTCAACATTTAAGGTATTGTTTTCTGAAGATATTTCTTCATTAACAGTTGTTGCGCGAAGGGAAGTATCAGTTTGAACGAAAATATTACCTAATAACGCATAAACACCATCTTGTCGAGTAGCACCATTAATCTTAGTTGGTGCTTGGTTATAATCACTAGTTACTCCCGCATGTAAGTTATCGGTTAAAGATATTACATAATTGTGAATAACATTGTTACTATTTTCAGCTGTAAAGATTGATAAATAATAATCTTCAATATAATTTTCTGTCTTATTAACAGTTAAACTATATCTTGTTCCACCACTACCACTATCAAATCTTAGATTTAACCACTCACCATTATAATATGCTTTAGTAGTAGGATTATTGTTATCAACAATATATTTACCACTTGCATCGAGGGTAGCTGTTAATTCAATTAATTCTCCTAATGATATTGGATCAAATGATGCAGAAGATGGATTATCTAATTCTTCTTTAAAGTTTTCCAAAATCAATTCATGGGAAGAACTATTATATACATCACTCCATCTAGCATAATATGCTTTACCATTACGATTACGATCGACAAGGACCAAAATTGTATCATTAGGGAAATCGGTTAGATATTCATTATCTGTCGATTTTTCAATAATTAATTTCTTATAATAAGGGCTCATATCAGCACCATAATTAATTAATGATTCCCATGACGCAAGAGTGTAATTGTAATGATATTGAATATATAAGGTAATTGGTGTACCAATGTTTTCCATAATTGATTTACCAAATCGTTCACTATCATAATGTGATTGATCATAATCAGTACCAGATAAAGTTGCAATCTTACCATCATATTGTAGTAATCTCTTTACAATTACTGGAACATATATATGATATGCAATCTTTGATGTATCGATAGGATTATAATATTTAACATCAATTAAAGTGAAACAGTTACCACCTGAATCGACACTTTCTGGACTAATAGAGAATTGTAAATCCGCACGAGACATATTAGCAGCATTTGTTCGATCAAAGGTTGATGTTGATTGATTCCATGTCATCTTATATATATCGACACCATAGATACCCGATGTATCTTGACCATAGTTATAAGTAGTATTAGTAATTAAACCAATATATGTATTAATTAATTGGGTTGTATTTGCACGTGAGAAATCATCAATTACTAGAACTGTAAAATCACTTTCAATGTCAATTTCTTGTTCTTCATTATAATTAGAGAATTTAGTACCATATGATAATTCATTATATAATTGTAGATATGTTTTACTAGTATCTCCATATATATATGAAAGAGCATTCTTATAACGATTAGATGCATCTTCAACAATTTCTTTAATTACTAAATTATCAGTATCAGCAGCTAACCCATCACCAGTTAATACAATTGATGAATTACCAATTTGATTAATTGGATTGATATTAACATATGGAGCTTCAATACTTAAATCACTTGATGTATTAGCATAAGTAGCTGCTGAAGTATTAGGATTTTCTGCACAAGTACTATCATAGTCAGCTAGGATGATATATCCACCACTACCTAATTGTTCACCACCAGTATTATTTAATTTACCAGCTAATCTTGGCGCTGGATCTAATCCTTCATTACATCCACTGATTGATACACCAACTAATTTAATAACTACATCTTTAGTATTATTTCCTAATACATAACCAACTGTATTAATATTGTTGCTACATAGACCGCTATTATTTTTGTGATTTAAATTATTATCTTTTAATAAGATATTATATCCATAAATTTTATCTGTTGAAATTGTATTCAATACGCCAAATAATAAACCAGTACCATTACTGTTTTGATTTGGGCTATAATAATTAGAAATAAAATCACAACTATCAATTACAACATTTGTAATATTAAGCTGAGCAGTAGTTGTTCCTGTCCAAGTACCCATTATTCCACCAACATTAAAGGTATGGGTATCATTAGCTTTATAAGTTGATTCAATATTGTAATTCTTAACATTAATTTTATTTAAATTAAAGGTTAAAGCTTGACTCTTTTCATAATAACCAAATAAACCACTGGCTGATTTTGTAGCAGTGATGGAATATTTATTTTCTCCATCAATATATCCATCAACAGTAAAATTATCAACTAATAATTTTACATTAGCCGCATCCGCATTAGCTCTACCAAAATATCCACCAGCATAGCAGGCATTCATATTTAAACCTTCGATTATTACATCATCGATATCTTGGTTAGTCGCTTTTGACATACCGATTAAACCACCAGCACAAGAATAAGCAGTCATAGCTACTGCTTTTGAATAAATATGATTATGAGAACTATCACCATCTCCAACTACTTTATAATTATTTACAACTAAGAAGGCTGCTAATTTATTTCTGTGGGCAACGTCACACATTCCGATTAAACCACCAGCTGCATATACATTGTCCTTACCTAACCACCATTTACCTTTAGTATTAGATTCACCATCATGAGTTGTCGCTTTAGATACTACTTCTTTAATTTTTAGAGTAGTAGGATTTTCAACGGTATTACCATTAATCACACAGGAAGTTCTCAAAATAAATCCAATTAAACCACCTGCAGACGTACCAGCTTTAATTGTGATTGGTTTTCCTGATCCACTACCACAATTAGTAATAAAACGACGATTATAAGTATAATGGTTATCACCGCATCGTGGAACAAATCCAAGGAGACCACCAGTAGCTTTAGGACTTTCAAAATTAACCCCATCTAATGTAATATTCTTTAAATTAAATGTTGAATATTTATCAGTACTTCCAGCATTCTGTGAACTACTGAATACACAACCAGCAATTCCTCCAACTGACATGATATGGTCAAAACCAACACCATCAGCATTTTTACCAGTTCGCCATTTATATGTTACTTTTTTACCAGTCTCTTGAACACGAACTTCATGATAAATACTACCTTGAAGATTAATGTTTTGAATTACATTAGTTGTATCATTCTCACCTGTTACTGGTTGTTTTAATTGTGTAAACAAACCTAAGCCAGTATTAAATGCTGCACCATAATTTTCATTTTTTCTAATTGAGTCATTAGAAACTGCAGAGTTTGCATCTTCATTACCGGCATTAGCACCATCATATTCTTGATAATGAGTGCTAAAGATAATATTAGCATTATTTCCTTCAAGTTTACTAATTGTAATATTTAATTTTAAAGCTGAAGAACTCTTATTAGCCATATTACCAAAATATGAATAATAAATAGTACCAATACCTTTAAATGATGCAGGTAAATAATAATTAGCTCCTGATGTAAGAGTAAGTAGACTTACAGTTACATTATCAATATTAGCTCCGTTTGCGATACTTCTAATTCGATACAAAGTATTTTGTTTAGTATAATGTTTAATTATATATGGAATCTTTGTAGTTCCTTGGTATTTATCAGCAGTAACTACTGCTTTTTCGGTATCTGTTGATTTTCCGACATTTTGATAATTACCATTTCTTGTGCTTGTATAATTACGATATGCAAACCAAGGAGTTGTTGTATTAGTATCATATGCTTGTTCAGTATTATCATTATATGAAGCACTAGCAGCACCAGTATTAATGATACATGCAAGTAGATATAAGAATTGTCCTGAATATTCAGTTTCTCCACTTCCTGCTTTAGCAAGAGTTATTTGGTGAGTAGAATTAGATGTTGCGGTAACATCAATTTTATCATCTTCACTAATTTCACTCTTTAAATCAGGAATACTATAATTCTTGATACCATTCTTCATAGTAACATTACTTTCATTATATCGATATGTCGTACTCTCAGTAAATGCATAGCCCGCAATTACTCTACCAATAATTGGATTAGCATATAGATATACATCTAATGATGTATTTTCATTATCTGGATTAATATTTAACTGTGAAAATTGAGTAGTTGTAAGACCAATCTTATTAGGGTTATCTGTCATAGTTCTAAAGATAACACCACCATTTAAGACAACACCGATATATCCACCAATTGGAATTAAACGTGAGAAAGTACCAGATACAGAAATTTTATTATTAGTACCAAATTGAACACCGACATTATCAATGATATTGTCGCCACCCATTACTTGACCAATAACTGCTCCATAGCTTTGGCAAGCACCATTAGCATATTGGAATTTACCAGCTAGGTCTTTTGCGGTAATATTCGAACCAAAATTACCAGAAAGAGAAATAGGCGTATCTGAATCAGCTTTAATAATTAAATCTTTTAAGACACATCCATTAGCTCTAGTAATGAATGGATTTTGTGATTTATTGATAATGGTTTGTGAACCATAACCAACAATTACACCTCTAAAAGCATAAGCACTAGAATATGAACCAAAATCAACTGTATTAGTACCTAATCCCATATATGTATTAGCAATGGTTAAGGTACCAGCAGCACTCTTTACTTGATAATAAGCCCCAGCTAAATATTGTCTTACTGCATCAGCAGTTCTAGTAGTTTTTCCAGCTGATGTAAAGTATGATGATCCATCATATTCGTATACAGCATCATTATCATTACACCATACACCATTTACACCTTCACCACTAATATCATTAGTTGGAAGATTAATCTTAAATCCTGATGGAATAGTTCCATATAATACTTCTGCTAAAGTTTCAAATTGTGTACCTTCCGCAATAATATATGGATCATTGTAACGGCCACATCCACTTTCGAAATCAGCTGTCGCAAGGTTTACTGCTATTTCATGATAAGTAGCATCTGAATTATAATTATATTCTACTTTTACATATCTTAAATAATTAGATGATGAATAACTATAAGCTTCATTAGCTCTTGTTGGATTGACATATACATCACTATTGTGATATTTATCTTCTTTACCACTATATTCTACTGAATTACTCAATTCATATCCATATGTGATATGATGATATTTACCATCTACTGCTTCAACTCCTTCTGCTTCTTCAAATACATAAGTTGCGTAAGAAGAACTTAGATATCTAAAGCTTAAAAGAAGGGTTGCTTGTGAGAAGATTGATTTATTTGTTCCATATGTTGCATCTAATTCGGAAGATGTTGATGGAATTCCTGAAGTTTTTCTTGCGTCAAGCGCAATATGCGTAAAATATAAACTGATATTATTAGCAGTAGCACTACCTACATTACCAATTAATGATGATGCTTTAGTAGTTGTTACTGTTCCATAATTAGCAGTTGTAATATTATTAAAACTACATGTAGTATAAGATTGAATTGTATAAATTAATAATGGAGATGTTGCTGATGCGTTAATAATTTCAGCATTATCAAAAGTTATTGATCCATCAGCACTACTAAAGGTTGTTGGATAAGCATTTTCTCCACCAAGAGTTCCACAGATTAAGAAACCTGATTTAGCAGTATTATCTTTTACTCTTCCCTGGTAGACATTACCTTTAAATACTACATCACCACTAATTGTAAGGTTACCTAAATAATTAAGTAATAATCCTTGATGCATCAAATGATGTTGAGTACGATCTCCTTGAGCACTACTACGATTACTTCTTGCATAGCTATCAGAATTACCAGTTCCTGATTCACTATTAAATATTTCATTATTGTAGAATTTAATTGTACAATCACCAATATTTAAATCACCATTGTAATTGATTGGATAATAAGAAATACCATCCATATCAAAGGTATCAGAACTAGATACTTCTACTAATGCACCATTAAATGGATTAACAAAGATATTTCTTCTATTTAGATAATCATGTTGATAAATTGATAAGCTCCACAATAATAATTTTTCATTAGCTTTTAAGTTTCCTACACTCTTTGAAAGAATTGAATCAAGATTATAATAATATCTTGCGAAAGAATTATATTTATAACTACTTGTTTTACCATAAGTAGTTCGATTTTGATATGTATTACAATTAGCTCCATCCATTGATAATTTAGCACCACCAGTAGTTCTAATTGAGATTACTGATTGTCCATTATCGGAAATATCTGTACCACTCTTATATGTATAAGTAGCTATTTCATCAAAGATTTTATAAGTACCACTAATATTTAAATTACTAATATCATAAGTTTCATCATTTAATTCTAGGAATAATGCTGAATTCTCATCAATTGTTTCATTGACAATGAAACCAAAGGATGCATTATTATTATTTACTTGATTATCAATATCAAATTTATTAACTTTGATATGATTAATAATCCAATGACCAGTTCCTTTATAAACTAAAGAACCAAGGTTATAACCACTCTTAATTGTAATTAATGGACTATTTGCAGCATCAGAAGTAGTACCAATAATAATACCATTAGTAGAATCAAAAGTACCCATTACTACATCAGTATCAGGCCAGTTATAACCAAGTAAGCCACCATGACCAGTATTACGAGTTTCATTAGCAGCATAAGATGTTATTCTTTCTCCTAATACTTTAATATTAGTTAAATTAACAGTTGAATTATCAAGACTATAACTATCATTTTCTGCATCATATCCGCTAATAGATAAGAAACGAGAAATTAAACCACCATATTTTACATTAGCATTATTACTAACTGATTGAGGAGCAAAAGTTGACTCAAGTTCCAAATTATCAATATTTAGAATGAATGTTTTATTAGTGCTATGATTAACACAACCAATCAATCCACCGACAAAATCCCATCCATTACTATCTAAATGTTTCATATTAAAAATAGATTGTAATGTGGAATCGGTTATTGAAACTGGTGAATCATTACTATTACCAGTTAAACGACCAATAGCTCCACCAATATTTGCTGAATTACCATGAATTGAACTAAAATTAATTGTTGTATTTAAAGTTAAATCATCTAAAGTAAAGCTTCCAATAGCTTCAGCTGCAATTGGTCCAACATACATAGTTGCAGTATTTAAAACAAAATTCATTGTTCCAGCAACTGTTAGATTTTGAATAGTTGCGTTAGAACCGATTTTCGCAAATAAACCATTATGAGTATGAGTCATAATTGCACCGGCAGCACGGTTATCTGCTTCTGTATTAGTTGTTACTGAATTAGCGCTATAATCTTCACCTATTGAAAAAGTAATAGTATGATCATTACCATTAAAGGTACCACTAAATACACCATTTGTACCATTATCTTTAGTAAGACCTAAGATACCAGTATGATTTAGATTAATATCAGTATTTAAATTAATAGTAGATGAAAGAAGAGTTGAACTATTACTTCCACTAAATTTTAATGCTTCATGGTTACCATTATTTAAACTCATATTAAGAGCTAATTTAACAAAATCAACTAAAGTTGTAATAGTAGTTGATGCAGCTTTTACAGTTACTATATGATTAGTATTATCAACTGTAAAGAAATCAGTTTCTGAAAGGGTTGATTCACTAGATAATCTTAATACTTCTCCCCAGTCAGCAATATCATCTCTTCTTGTAGAATTAGGGGCACGATAAAATTTCCAATTATTATCGTTTCCACTACCTAATGCATATACTAAAGTATTGTTTCTAGTACCAATTAATTGAGCACGATAAGTTGATGCGCTAGTGGATGTATAATATAAACCTAAATCGGTAATACCTTGAATTCTAATGATACCATTATCACTATAATTAACAAGTCCTGATGCAAAATTACCTCTTAAAGATACAAGACCAGAAATATCAATGAAATGACCTTTAGATGCTGATGAACCAATTAAGCCACCGCCAAGAGTATTTTCACTTGAATTAACAACTACATCTTGAATCTTTATATAAGCTTCATGTTCAGAACTAATTTTACCAATTAGGCCACCTGAACCATCTTTATCTTCACCTTTAACAGCTACCTTATTATTTTTAATAAGTAAGGTATTAGCTAAATTATTGTTCTTATATAATCCAATAATACCACCCATTGCGGAAGCAGTAACTAGTCTTATACCTCTTACATAATTATTATCATCACTATTACCTAAAGTAATATTTCCATCAATTGTTACATTATTTTCAGCATCTAAAAATCCAATGATACCACCAGCATTAGTATTTGACGTAATAATACATGTAGATAAGTCAGTAATAATTGGACTTAAATCAAAACTACGATCAGTTCCGGTTGATTTATAAGTACCATAAAGAGCACCAGCTGAAGTTGTAGCAGTAATTGCTTTATTAATGGTGATATTATTTGATGTTGTAATATCAACATTAGTAGCATCACCAACAAGACCACCAGCACTACTCTTACCATTAATTGTTGAGCATGATTCATAATCAGAACTAAAGACGATTTCTGATGAATCACCCATTACCCCAACTAAACCACCAGCAGCTCCATTAGATGTAGTAATTTCTGATGTATAAGTCTTATCAGAATTAACATTTAAGGTACAATTAGTACCCATTGATCCAACAAGAGCACCAACATTACCAGCTGTAGTTGTAACAACTGGGTAATCAGATGATGTAATAACTGGCGATGATGATACCGCAATGCTTGTTGTAAGTTCAACATTATTACCAACATTGTTTGCGATAAAGCCTAAATTGCTATCACCACTAACCTTAGCTACTTGGCTATCAGTCTTTGACGCAAAAGTTACATTTACTTCAACTTTACAGTTATTATCGATTCTTTCAATTAATCCTTCAAAGTCACAAGCTTTTTGATTTAATGAATCAGTATCATCTTTTTCAATTCGGATATTATAAGTAGTACCGATATTATTAATTCCCGCAATTATTTTTTCCGCAAATAGTGGAACATAGACTGGATTTTCAATAGTATTAAAGTCATTATTAACTCCTGTACCTTTAGTCTTTGAACGAACAATGACTATTTGTCGAGTACTACCAGAGTTATTAATGATTTTTACATCTGATGTAATAGTACCAAATAAAGGAGTAAATACTTTAATCTTATTATTAGCGGCATCACCAATAACAATATTACCTTTAAATGGTCGACTATCAGTACCTAAACCAACAAATGGTTGATCTTCAGTTCCTACATCAGTACTTAAATCAAATAATGTACCACTACTTAACGCAAGTTCGACATCAACATCATCAGCATATAAGCCTTTATAGTTATAGTCTTTAATAAACTTGATTAAAGCTGCACTAGTAGTTATATTAACTTTATCAGCTTTAACTGTAAGTTTAGTAAATGGTATCATTAATGAGAAAACCATTATTAATATAAATATGCTAAAAAATAATTTTACTTTTTTCATATTTCACCTCAATAAATGAGTAAGTTTTTATTAAGAAGGGTTATATTCACATTCTACATAGGTCTCCATATCTGACCATGTAGTTCCTTCCTCAATTGTTCCATTTCTATAGAATTGGATATCATAATAATCTTTAGTAGATGAATCTACCGCAAATGTTACATATTTAAAATTACCATCAGTTTCTGGAGTTAAGCTAGTAGCTGACAGTTGACCAGGTAGAAGCAATAATTGATTGATTGTAAGATATCTTGTATCCCATCTTAAAGTAATGCTTCCAATACCACTTCCACTGATTGAATAGTTATAACCATCAAGAGTTGCAGGTGATGTAAGTTCTGGATCGATATAGCTTCCAGTCCAAGAATTGGCATTACTTTCACCTAATACTGAAGGATTAAAGATAGCATAAAGATTATAAATCTCTAAATATGAATTCTCATTTGGATATAGGTTTGCTTGAATCTCTAAACCTAAATTAGTTATTTCATTAAATGTGGATGAGAATTCAATTGTAATACGATCAGTTGATGCGATATTAGCAGTTAAGGTATTATGATTACCAGAATTATTAAATGTTTGTGTACGATTATTCTTACCTAAAGTAACTGGTGTACCATTATTAAATCTAACTGTTACATTTACATCATTAGCAATATCTGCAGCTTCCGCATCAACTCTTGATTCACCACTAAATCTAACTAATTTAACAACTAAATCATATTGAATATCTCTTTCATACATTTTAGTTGGGTTACCTTGAGCAAAGTTACATACTGTTACTTCAGTTGAAGCAAAAGCATCGGCATCTGTTACATAGATTAATCTACGATTAAGACCACCTAAACTAGTACTAGTCATATAATTTGATGAGAATAATGATCCTTCAACAATACCAGCATTGATAACTCGTCTTGCACGAGAACTCTTAGTATATTCACCATAAACTATTAATGATGACGCAAAGATTATGAAGATAGCAATACTTATTACTAATGCTATAATAATCTTTTTATGGGATTTTATTTTATTCATTATTGCTACCTCCTTTTATTTTTTAAACTTTGTTCTTAGCTGATAAATAAATAATATCGGTTTCTTTATCGTTTTGTCTTAATTCACCCCATATAATTCTTAAGATATAATAATCTGTAAAACTACCAGTTGGTGAATTTTGATAAACATATTGACCATTAGATATTGTTCCAGTTGCAACTGAGGCATTATGAAGAATATCTATTGTTTGCCAATATAATGGTCTTGCGTATTTTTGAACATTTTCATATGATCCATATGTTTCTTCATAGAAAGAATCATCATCTTCCGCAAGAATTTCGCTATCACTCTTTTTATTCTTAAATGTTCCATCAATTGAACTCTTTCCATTTTCAATGTAATAATATTTAATGGTATGAGATGAATCATGTGATTCATAGCTTACATGTCCTAACGCATTAGCAGGAACATCTGATGCTACTTCAATTGCTGGATATAATTCATATTCAAATTGGTTATTAGTTGTATATGCTAATTGAATAGCATATTTAGAAATATTAATTCCTCTAATACAGAATACAAAATCTTTATAAGTAGTTCTTGATAAATCAATACCAGTTAAATCCATATACATAATATCTTCTTCTTGACCAGCATTAATAAAGATGGCCATTGGGTTTGATATTTCCCGAATACCGGCTGTTTTTCTTTCAAAAGAAAACCAACCATAGATATTAGTAGTAAATATGAATAATAAAACTATTAAAGATAAACCGCAAACTAATTGAATTTTTTTATGAAATTTAATCTTTTCAATACTCATATTTCACCTCTTAGTTTGCAACATTGACTGTAATTTCGACAATTAAATATTTAATACTTTCACCAATCATTTGATCACCATTATTATAACGGTTACTTAAATCAATGAAATAATTACCTCTTTTATGTTCTGTCGAAAAATTACTAAAATCAATTCCGTTTGAAGGACTAAAGAATTCAATACTCTTATTAGCTAGTTCTCCATCATTACCACTAATATAATTCATTAATTCGTTTCTTGATGTGTTTCCAACTTCATCATTATCAAAGATTGGATTGATGTTTAAATTTTCATCGCCATAGCTAAGGAGCATTTGCGCAAAGCTCAATGCCCAAATCCAATATATTACGACATGATAATGTTTCTTACCTTCAATTATTTCCGCATCACTACTATGTTCTGAAGTATCATAGCTAATTACTCCATCAATAATACGATCAGAATAATGATTAACTCCATCAACAGTAGTCACAGTTTTAAATAATAGTATATGTCCTTTAAGTAAAGTAAGTACTTCTTCATCTTCAACTTCACTCAATACTTCATCGACTAATTGTAATCCTTCTAAAGTAAGATTGATATCGAAGACATAATCATCATCATTTTTAGGAACAATATCAAATAAGATTCTTCCATATGCTCCAGGTTCAATTGTCGCAAATTCTAGATCTGGACCATCCTTAGTCATATTACAGAAGAAAGCTGTATCAGCACCTGTAGTTTCAGTAGCTGTTTTATGATATCCTTCATGAGTATTCATATAATCAACAACTGCTGAAGAATATGATGGAGCATTATTTACCGCAAGTTCAAAGCTATCAGTGCTGACAACAATACTCATACCAGTTGCTTCAACATGAGAAGATGATGAAAACCATCCATAAGACAATTGTCCATAAGCTAGAATTGCTACCACTAAAAGAACTAACAAGCTGCATAAAGAAATGATAGCTGATCGTAAATATGCTTTTTCTGACTTTTGCATCATGTTACCTCCTTTAGAAAATACAAAAAGCCAGTTGCAATTATTGTTGCAACTGGCTGTCTATTCTATATTTAGACCCTATAGCTTTGCGTCACAGCGTCGCCACTGCTTTGCCAACATATCTGTTCTATTAATTTTACCACTTTTTTTTAAAAAAGTCAATAAATTTTGCTTAATGAGTAGATATTTTTTTAAAACTTTTTTATTCAAAAGAAAGAATTTCTAAATATTTAAAATGATTATAAAGTTAAAATAAGAAATTGTCTAATGACAATTTCCTATTTAATATTATTTATTTAAGAATTCTAAGATGTCATTATATACTTTATCTTTATCAGTTTCATTTAGTATTTCATGACGCATGTTAGGATAAGTAATAACACTAATATCACTAAAGCCCACTTGATCTAAAATCTTCTTAGAATTTAATCTTCCTTTTTCACCACCTGTACATGGATCATCAACACCTGCCGCAAGCAAAATTGGCATATGTTTATTTAATTCTACATAGCTCTTTTTCTTACCCATTTGTTTTAATAAATGGAATAATGCACTATAGGAACCATTAGTAAATTCAACACCACATAGTGGATCTTCAATATATTTATTAACATTTTCTTCATTATAACTTAACCAATCTAAATCAGTTTTACGGTTTTTTACAGCTTTAGTATAAGGGCCAAGGGCTAAATTAGTTAATAATTTAGTCTTCTTTTCTGCTCCTCTAAATCTTCTTGCTTGATTACCTAAATGAACTGCTATACCTGATGCTGGATTAGGTGCTACATATCCAGTTAAAACAGTCTTTTGATAATTCATTGATTTAGTTTGAAGTAATACTCTACTAATAATAGTACCCATTGAATGACCGAATAAGATAACTGGTAAATTATTAAATCTTTCCTTAATAAAATTATAGATTCTATTTTGGTCATCAATTAATAATTTTTCACCATCTTTATTAGCAATATGACTTAGTTTTGGTGCATCAACTCCATGTCCTCTTAAATCAGATACAACAACATTATAGCCATTATTATTTAAGAATTCTGCAAAGCTATAATAACGTTCTTTATGTTCTTCCATTCCATGAACAATTTGGACAACTGCTTTAGCATTTTCTATTTCAAATAATGCTAAAGATAATGAATAATTTTCTAAAGCTTCTAATTTTAATAATTCCATATGTTTCTCCTTTATTATTATCACTATTATTATAACATATTTTTTTAATTAAAACAAATAGAGTATTATATATTTAAAAAACCGGAAATATTTCATTTCCGGTAATTAGGATATTCTTATTTATCTTCAACATATTCAGTTGGAACATTTACAGTAGTAGTTCCATAATCACTGAATTCATAAATAAAGCTTGCTTCGCCAATAACTCTATAATCTATTAATTTTCCATTTTTAACACTAAATTCAATACTATAAGGATCCCCATCGATAGTTCCTGAATAAGTATATACACGCTTTGCTTCATTATAGCTTAAATCATCATAAGAATTTGGTAACAATTCAAGATAAAATAAGCCTGAAATTTTATAGATAGTTTTTAATTCATAATTTTCTTTTGATAGATACCAAATTTTATCATCAGTATCATAATAATATTCATCTAATGCTACTTTAGTTGTAGTAGAATCATATGTATTTTTATCAAAAACATAAACTGTAGGATCACCTTCAATTAATCCATCAAATTTACCATCTGCTATTTTATTAGCTGAAGAATTTTGTGATATTTTAAAAGTAAAATTTCCATCTAAGAAAAGACGTGGAGAAAGAAGATCACTTCTAAGTGATAAATATTCTTCTTTAGTAAGTGTATAAGTATCTTGTTTTTGTTCATCTTTAGG
>ONHH01000119.1 GCA_900317575.1 uncultured Bacillota bacterium
AATTCCCGCTAAAATATATGCACCGCTTAAAACGGTTAAAGCAGCATGGACTACAACATAGCCAGTATAAACATATAATAGAATCGGAAGTAATTTATTTTTTAATAATTCTCTGAATTTTGAATAATCTTCTGCAGGAACAATTTTAGTCTTTTGTTCTATTTCATTATATAATCTCATATCTATCCTCGATTTTTTTACAAACTCTATGTTTATTATATCAAAAATTAATAATTTTTGCAATCAATAATATCTAAATATCCTATTTAATAAACATTGCATCGCCAAAACTAAAGAAGCGATATTTTTCTTCAATAGCAACTTTATAAGCATTCATAATATTTTCTTTACCAGCTAGACTTGATACTAACATTATCAAGGTTGATTTAGGTAAATGGAAATTAGTAATTAATCCTTTAACTACTTTCCATTCATAACCAGGATAAATAAAGATATTAGTATCTTCTGTGCATTCTTTAAATGTATGATATTTAGTATAAATACTTTCTAATGTTCTAGTAGATGTTGTTCCAACAGCAATAATTCTTTTATTATTCTTTACTGCAAGATTTAATCTTTCCGCAACATCTTTACTCATATGATATTTTTCTGTATGCATGTTATGATCTTCAACATTATCCACTTGTACTGGTCTAAAAGTTCCTAAGCCGACATTTAAGGTAACATATTCAATTTCAACACCCTTATCTTGAATAGCTTTTAACAATTCTTTAGTGAAATGAAGACCTGCCGTTGGCGCAGCTGCGCTACCATAATCCCTTGCGTAAACAGTTTGATAACGATTATTATCTTTTAATTTTTCATGAATATATGGAGGAAGTGGCATCATTCCAATTTCTTCTAAGATTTCTAGTAAAATTCCTTGATAAATCATCTTAAAGATTCTGATACCTTCATCTCTTTCTTCAACACATTCACAGCTTAATTTATCATTAAATTTGATGATTGTACCAACTTTAACTCTTCTTGCAGGTTTAGTTAAAGCTTCCCATAAATCGTTACCTAATTCTTTTAATAATAATACTTCAATATTAGCATCAGTATCAATCTTTTTTCCATATAAACGCGATGGTATTACCTTCGTATCATTTAAAACTAATACATCATTAGGAGTTAGGTAATCAATAATATCTTTAAAAGTTTTATGAGAAATTGAGCCATCATTCTTATCTAATACTAATAAACGTGATGTTGAACGATCCTTTAATGGGGTTTGAGCAATTAACTCTTCTGGTAGATCGTAATTAAAATCTTCTACTTTCAAAATAAGCCTCCCATTTTTATATTGAGATGTTGATAAGCTTTTTCAGTTGCAACTCTTCCTCTAGGAGTTCTTAAAATAAAACCTTCTTGTAAAAGGAATGGTTCATTAACATCTTCTAAAGTTACTGATTCTTCAGAAATAGTTGCAGCTAAAGCTTCAAGACCTACTGGTCCACCATTAAAACGATTGATTAAGCAATCAAGATATTTACGGTCAGTAACATCTAAACCTTCTTTATCGATATTTAATTTATCTAACGCATAATTAGTCGTTTTTTGATTGATTTCATTTTCATTTTCGTATTGTGCAAAATCTCTAATTCTTCTAAATAGACGATTAGCTATTCTTGGAGTACCTCTACTTCTTCTCGCAAGCTCTAAAGTTGCGTTATCAGTAATCTTATAATTTAAGATTTTCGAAGTTCTCTTAATAATTTGAGATAATTCATCAGTATTATAATAATGAAGAGAATGAATAATTCCAAAACGATCACGCATTGGAGCAGTCAAATCACCAAAACGAGTGGTTGCGCCAACAAGAGTAAAAGGTGGAAGTTCCATTCTTAAAGTAGTTGCACCAGTATCTTTACCCATAACAATATCAATAACATAATCTTCCATTGCTGAATAAAGCATTTCTTCCATTACTTTAGGAAGACGATGAATTTCATCAATAAATAAGATATCACCAGGTTCTAGTTCAGCTAAGATTGATGCCAAATCTCCTGGACGTGATAGTGCTGGTCCAGTTGTTACTTTTATTCCTTTGCCCATTTCATTCGCAATAACATGCGCAAGTGTCGTCTTTCCTAAACCTGGAGGGCCGAATAATAGGACATGATCTAAGGATTCTTCTCTCATTTTAGCAGTAGTAATATAAACATTTAGCATTTCTTTAATTTCTTCTTGACCAACATATTCTTTTAATCGTTTGGGTCTTAAAGTAGATTCTTCTTCATCACCAGGAATCATATTACTATTTACGATATTTTCCATAGATACTCCTTTCTTTTGATTTTATAATCATTTTATGATATAATTTTATTAATTAAATAAGACTTTGGAGGCATTTTATGTATAGTTATTTTAAAGGGGAAATAACCGAAATTACATCCAATCACATCACATGTGAAGTAGCAGGCGTTGGCTATTTAATTAAAGTACCAAACCCCTACGCATTTCCATTAAATTCTAATGTTACAGTCTATGTTCATCATCATGTTAAAGAAGATGCCATCGAATTATATGGTTTTTTAACTAAAGATGAAAGAACCGCTTTTGAAAAATTAATTAGCGTTAAAGGTTTAGGTCCTAAAGGTGCTCTCGCAATTCTTGCGTCAACCACACCTCAAGAAATGGTCATTGCGATTGAAAACGCTGAAGCCAAATTCTTTTCTAAATTTCCTGGTATCGGTACTAAATTAAGTCAACAAATCATTCTTGACTTAAAAGGTAAATTAGATTTCTCTGATTCACCATCAGCTCTTGATCCAAGAATTGAAGAAACAGGACTTGCGTTAAAGAGTTTAGGTTATTCTAATTCTGAAATTAAAAATGTATTAAAGAAATTAAAATTAGAACCCAATACTACTTTAAGTGATGCTGTTAAAATGGCATTAAAATTATTAAAAAATTAGATATGAGAGGAGACTTCTAAAAACGGAAGCCTCCTTTATTTTTACCCTTACCTTTTTTAGGACGAGCTGCTTTCATTGGCATATTGCCACTACGAGCAGCTTTTTGCATATCTTCTTCACTCATTCCAGCCATCGCAATCATTTGTCTCTTCATATCATCAAATCTTTTGGTAAGATTATTAAT
>ONHH01000001.1 GCA_900317575.1 uncultured Bacillota bacterium
GGCATTGCTAAAATGACTTCTTTTACTTCTTCATTAAGGCGTTCTTCTAGTTCTTTTACCCTTATTTCATCAGGTCCAATACCATCAATAACCGAAATTAATCCATTTAAGGAATGATAATACCCATTATATTGACCAGTTTTTTCAATAGCAACGATGTCTTTTGAATCCTTTACAACCATTAATTTACTATGATCTCTTGAATTATCTTTGCAAATATCACAAGTATCATTTGTTGTTAGCATTCCACATTTAGAACATTTTTTTATGTTTTTCTTTGTGTCAATTAATAATTTAGCAAAGTTTTCTACTTCTTCTGGAGTTGCTTTTTCAATGATACTATAAGCATAACGCTGAGCTGTTTTCTTTCCTACACCAGGTAGCATTTCAAAACAGGTAGCTAAATCATCTATATATTTAATATCGCTCATCTTCTAGAAGCCACCGAGAAATGCTTTGTATTTAGACATTTTCTCTTCAGTGAATTTATTTATTTCATCAATTAATTTTCCATTTGCTGCAACAATTGAATCTTCTAACATTTCTCTTTCATCATCGCTATCAATAGAATAATCTTTTTCAATAACCACTCTAACTAATTCTTTAGAGCCTTTCATTACAACAGTTACTGGACCAACTGAGGCAGTAAATTCTGTTTCATCAATCTCTTTTTGAGTTTGAATCATCTCTTGTTGCAATTGACGAGCTCTCTTTAACATTGCTTGTTGATTCATATTTTCCCTTCCTTATTATATATAAAATTTTTTAGTCTCCAAAAAAGTCTTTTGCTTTTTGTTCCATCATTGTTTTATCTGAGATACTAGTTTTACTTTCACTAACAATAATTCTTAATTCAGGATTGTTAAATGGAGTAAGTTCTGGTTTCATTTGGCCATTCTTACGTTTATTAGAATATTCCATTCTCTTATCTAGCCATACATCATCTGGTAAAGCTAAGAAATCATATTCTTTGCCGAAAGCAATCTTTAAGATTTCGCAAACTTCTTTATGTTTATTAGGAGTCATTATATCATTACAAATTTGAGCAGTCGGATAAGCTATTAATATTTTGCCTTTACCACATGCTTTTAAATTACCTGTCGCAACTAATCTTGCAGTTGCGGAGAATGCTCCTCCATTTTTCTCTTCAATATCATTCCATTTCTTTAATAGATTATCTTTTTCAATTCTTGCATCTTTATCAAAGGCTTCATTAAGGATATTTTCAAGAATATGGACATCATATATTTTATCAGTTATATCTTTTTCTTCTTCATGAGTATCTACAACTGCAGGAGTTTGCTCTTCAGTGAATATATCTTCTTTCTTATATAGAGGAATTTGATCATTATTTTCTTCTTTTGGTTGAACCAGCTCAACATTTGAATTATTTTGTGACACATCTTCTTTTTTATCTTCAATAAAGATATTTTCTTTAGGAGCTACTTCTTTATTTTCAACTACTTTTTCTTCTTGAAGAGTGCTTACAGGTTCTTTAATATATTGAACTACAGGCTTTTGATTCTTTAAATCTTCCATTTCCTTATATAATAAGGAAAGATCATTTTCTAATTTATCAATCTTATCTTTAAAATTAGCAGTAGGATTAGATTCTTGTTTAGTACCCATATATGCTACAGTCTGAGATAATAGATAATAATTAGTTTTTAATTCTTGTAAGCTTTGTGACAATACTTCATTATTAGAATAATTGATTTTTGATTCAAGATTATTAATCTTTTCTTCAAGTTCATTCTTAGTTGATGATGAAGTTTCTTTAATTACATTTAAATCAACAATAATATTGTTATATTTATCCATTAATTCATCATATGAAGAATTAGGTTTTTCTTCCTCTTCTACATATTTATATGGATTAATTCTCTTTGTAGGGAATGTAAGTTCTTCTTCTGATTCATTGGATACTTGATTAGATGAACTTAATCTTAGATTGCTCACTTCAGCTTTAATCTTATCTACTTGTGAAGTTAACATATTAATTTTATCATTTAGTGATTGTTCTAAAGAATCAAATTTACTATCATCAAATGGATTTGATTCAGTATTAGTGAATAAATTATCATTATTTTCTTTGTTAGAACTATTTATTTGTTCTCTAATTTCATTAATGATTTGATTAAATTCTTGTTTTAATTCATCAGCTTTTGTGTCAACATAAGAATTATCTTGAACTACATTATTATTTTGTTCAGGTACAACAATTGATTTACCAAAATCAGCTTCATTTAATCTATTTTCAAGAGCAGTTAAACGATCCTGAATTAGAGGAATTGTTGCGTGATTTGATAATTCATCTTCTAGAACATTGATTTTACTAAAGACTGTTTCTTTAAATCCTTTAAAATTCATTCTTTCAATATCTGAAGTAAGTCTTTTTATCTTGTTGTCCATTACCAATAATTTTTGATCACTATTAGGATTAGATATTCCATCTTCAGAATAACTTACACCACCATTTATCTTTTCTTCAAGCATTTGAATCTTTGATAAAATATCTAAATCTTCACTTACTTGATTAATGATACGCATAATTCCTACTTCTAGATAGATCTTTTGTGAATTAGTAAATCTAATCTTGTTTTGAACATCAACTAATACATCAATATAATAAAATAATCTTTTAGAATCACTTTCGTTAACTAGATTAATAAAATCCTCATTCTTATAAATACTCTTATTAAATTGCTTTGGATCAATGTTTTGATATAATAACATATCTCTTATGAATTGAACAACACATGTAATAAGTCTTGATACTTCTTTACCTGCATTTAATAATTCATTTACAAGTTCTATAGCTTTATTTGCGTCATCATTATTTAGAGATTTAATGAGTTCAATAAGTTTATCGCTAGATATATTACCTGTTATCGCATCAACATCACTACTTTCAATAGTTCCATCAGCATAAACATTTGCTTGATCAAGAATACTTAATGCATCACGCATTCCACCTTCAGCACTTTCGGCAATCTTGCCAATGGCTTCTTTTGAAATGCTAATTCCTTCTTTTTCACATATTAATTCAATTTCAACAGTTATTTCTTCTAAAGTTAATTGTTTAAAATCAAATCTTTGACAACGTGATAGAATTGTCATTGGAATTTTGTGTGGTTCTGTAGTGGCAAGTACAAACATTACATAAGCAGGTGGTTCTTCTAGAGTTTTAAGAAGAGCATTAAATGCTGATGTTGATAACATATGTACTTCATCAATGATATATACTTTCTTTTTTAACGAACTTGGTAAGAAATTAATTTTATCTAAGATTCCACGGATTTCATCAACACCATTATTGCTGGCAGCATCGAGTTCAACAATATCAGTTGTTGAATTTTCATCAATTGCTTTACAATTTTCGCATTGATTACATGGTTCTCCATTATTTAAATTTAAGCAGTTTACTGCTTTTGCTAAAATTCTTGCTACAGTAGTTTTACCAATTCCTCTTAATCCACAGAAAACATATGCATGAGATATTTTATCTTCTTTTAATGCATTTTTTAAAGTTTGAATAACGTGACGTTGGCCAATAACCTCTCCAAAATTAGTTGGTCTATAGCTACGATATAGTGCTTTATATGCCATTTGTGCATTCCTCTTTCAATTTATTACTATTATAATTATTATATCACATTGAGCCTTCTATTGCAATTCTTTTAGCATTATCATGACAAATAAAAAATAAGGAGTAATTGATTTTTTACTCCTTATTTGGTTTTTAATTATTCTTCTTTCTTATCAGTAGTTACTACTTCTTTTGCGCTTAACGCAAGTCCTGCTAAGCCTTGTAATTCAGAAGGAACAATGATCTTTGTAGCTTTACCATCAGCAACTTTTTCTAATGCTTCATAAGCTTTTAATGTAAGAACACCTTTATCCACTTGAACATCCTTAATTAGCTTTAATGCTTCAGCTTGTGCTTGATTAATCTTTAAAATTGCTGCTGCTTGACCTTCAGCTTCACGAATAGAAGATTCTTTCTTTGCTTCTGCTCTTAAGATAGCAGATTCCTTTTCACCTTCAGCTCTTCTGATTGCTGATTCTTTTTCACCTTCAGCATTTAGAATAGCAGCTCTCTTTTCACGTTCAGCTCTCATTTGCTTTTCCATTGCTTCACGAATATCTTTAGGAGGCATAATGTTTTTGATTTCTACACGTTTTACTTTAATTCCCCATGGGTCTGTAGCTTCATCTAGATCGATACGCATTGCTTCATTAATTGTATTACGGCTTGTTAACGCAACATCTAGTTCCATACCACCAATAATATTACGAATATTAGTAGTAGTTAAATTATCTAGAGCTCTAATTGGATTAGATACACCATATACATATAGCTTAGGATCTGTGATTTGGAAATAAATAACTGTATCAATTTGCATTGTAACATTATCTTTAGTGATAACAGGTTGAGGATCAAAGTCAATAACTTGTTCCTTTAAATTTACAATACCAATTTTTTTAGGACTATCTAATTTACTAGATTGGAATGCTGGTGCCGCAACATCAACAGCTACTCTTTCAATAAATGGAATAATGAAATGGAATCCAGTTCCAAGAGTACGATTATATTTACCTAATCTTTCAATAATATATGCTTGAGTTTGTGGAACGATTCTAACGCAAGATGCAAGTACTGCAATTAAGATAATTGCGATAATAACAATTACAACTACACCTACAGGAAATTCTCCTCCACTATTTGCTAAAAATAAATTCATTTTCTTTTCCTTTCTTTTATTTATTTTTTCTTTACTACGACTTTATTACCACGTAGTTCAACAATTACAACTTTTTCTCCTTGCATTATAGGTTCATTATCTAAAGATACAGCTGAATAATGCTCATATCTTTCTTTAATTTCACCAACACCATCTGCAAGAATGTCTTTTGTAACAACTGCTTCTTCACCAACCAATGATTCAGCAGCTACAGTTATTCCCTCACTGTCTTGTTTTGCTTTCTTATTAATAATTGGTTTGATAATTAGTAATAATGTTAAAGATGAAACTGCAAATACTAATACTTGTACCCAAACAGGTAATCCAAAAGCTGATAATACTAACGCAATTACAGCTCCAGCCGCAAACCAAATAGATACCAGTTGAGGAGTCATCATTTCAAATACCACAGCAATAATTAGGATTGCTGTCCAAATGCCGATGTTTATCCAGACATTCATTTAAGTAACCTCCTTTATCTTATTACATATTAATTATATCGTATTTAAAATAAATAGTCAATATATTACAATAAAAATCCCTTTTTTAAATAATCTTCTATATATAATAAAGAAAGAGAATAATTCTTTATATAAACTATATTATTTGATTAAAAGGAAAATAAATGATATAATAATTACGATTTAGACAACTAATAAGGAGGCATTGTGTGAAAAGATTACAATTTAAATTAATACCTTTCATTATTTCGGTGTTAATAGTCGTTGTCTCTGTCACTGGAATTTGTCTTTATGCCTACAAAGGCTATGATACAAATAAAATTAGATTTGTTAATTCATATTTTAATTATGAAGATCATAGTGCTCAATCAACTGAAGAACAAATAAAGAATTATACTAAATTTTCATCAGCATATTATTCAGTACCAGCTGATGAATTCAAATTTACTGATGTAAAATCAGGATTTGAATATAATGAAACAGCTTCACAAAATAGTAAAAACTTTATTGATGGAGCTACTTACGCAAATGGTGTGTTACATCTAGAAGGATGGTTTGATATTGCGCCATATGCAGTAACAACTTATAATTCTGATACTCAAGATTGGGTTTATAGTTATTATTTCTATGTATATAATGTTAATTATAAATATGCATCATTAATTAATAACTTATATTTCTGTTTTGTTGATGGTATTGGTGGCGATGAAGATAATTTCGTTGGTACATATAAACTTAATGCAGTCATTGAGGAATTTAAAGAAGATAAATATCCTGGTGCTAATGGTACAAATCTTCCTACATATACATATAATGGTAAAAATGCAAGTAGCTACGCAATGTATATATATGATTTAAATGCAACAGGCTCTTTTGCTGAAAAAGATGATAAAGTATATCGATTAATTTCATTAAGTGAAACATTATCAACAAGTGATAAAGAAACTTTAACTGAAAGCCGTTGGCTTTACCAAATGAAGAATGCAACATTCTCAATTTTCTATAGTGGAGAAGAATCATCTTCTTCTATTTCTCCAGAAAACTTAATAGAAATCGTTCGTGGAACATATACAAGCAAATATGAAAAAGGTTCAGATTTCAATGCGGCTGCAAGTGTAAAAGATTCTGGTGTATATGAAGGCTATGCAGAAGATTTAAACAAAGCAGGCTATGGAAAGTTCATTTTTACAAGAATTCTAATTACAGGGTTGATTACATTTGCGATATCAGGTGTTCTTGCGGTATTATTCTATTTAATTTGGCAAGATAGTCCTGAAGAAGCAGAAGAAAGAAAACAATATAAATTAGAAAAAAAGAAAAGAAAACAAAGAAAAGCAGACAATTAAATTGTCTGCTTCTTTTTTAATAATTACAGTTATTAGGTGTTCTTGGGAATGGAATTACATCACGAATGTTTTCAATTCCTGTAAGATACATAATTAATCTTTCAAATCCCATACCAAAACCAGAATGAATGCATCCACCATATCTACGTGTGTCTAAATACCATTCAATAGATTCACGATCAACATGCATTTCTTCCATACGTTTTAATAATACATCAAGACGATCTTCTCTTTGACTACCGCCCATTAATTCACCAGATAGTGGTACAACCAAATCAACAGCCGCAACAGTTTTGTTATCATCGTTGACTTTCATATAATATGCTTTAATATCTTTAGGCCAATCGGTAATAAATACTGGTCCATCAAAATATTCAGTAATATATTTTTCATGTTCTTTAGCAATATCATCGTCATAAGAAGGTTTGAATTCCCATTTCTTATCTGCTTTTAATAATAAATCAATGACATCATGATGTTTAATACGTACAAATTTAGATGTTAAAATCTTTTCTAATTTAGTCTTTAAACCTTTTTCAACAAATTGATCACAGAATTCAATTTCATCTTTCGCATGCTCTAACACATATTTAATAACATATTTAAGCATTTCTTCTTCAATATCCATTAATCCTTCGAGATCACAAAATGCCATTTCTGGTTCAATCATCCAGAATTCATTTGCGTGAGTCTTGGTATTTGAGTTTTCTGTTCTAAATGTTGGACCAAAGGTATATATATTTCCAAATGACATTGCGAAAGCTTCACCATGTAATTGACCAGATCCAGTAATATAAGCTTGTTTACCAAATAAATCCTTTGAGAAATCAACTTGTCCGTCTTCTTGAAGTGGTGGATTATTTAGATTTAAAGTTGTAACTTTAAACATTTGATCACTACCTTCACAGTCTGCACAAGTAATTAATGGTGTATGTACATATAGATAACCATTTTCTTGGAAATAACTATGAATAGCCATAGCTGCAACACTTCTTATTCTAAAGATAGCGTTAAATAGATTTGTTCTTGAACGAAAATGTGCTACTTCTCTTAAAAACTCACGAGTATGTCTCTTAGGTTGAATAGGGAAAGTTTCTGGAGCATCACCAAGTAATGTAACTGATTCAGCATGTAATTCTAATGGTTGTTTTAATTCAGGCGTTAATACTACCTTACCTTTAACCATTACGCTTGCGCCAACTCTAATCTTTGATATTTCTTCAAAATTTGGTAACTTCTCGTCATAGACAACTTGTAAAGTTAA
>ONHH01000105.1 GCA_900317575.1 uncultured Bacillota bacterium
AGTAGCAGGTGCAGCTCTTGAAGTAGCTTCAATGGAATATATGAAAAAACATTTCTCTAAAGATGAATTAAAAGTAATTGAAGATAATGGCTTTGGTGCATTAACATTAGAAGAATATGCTGATGCTCATCAAAATCTAGTAAAACAATTATCTAGTGGTAAAGCTTTAAAAGGTTTAGCAGAAGCTGTTGAATTTGAAACTGCTACTTATAATAAGAAAGGTCTAGTTACTTATCTTACTCATGATTATCTACTAGATATTATGACTGATACAACTGAACGTCAACCTACATTTACTCTTCCACCATTCAAGAGATTTGATGATAAGAAGGCAGCTGTATCTTGGGCATATGTAAAAGATCCACTATATCCTAATACTGTTGCATGGCAACATGTATTCCGTCGCCCTATTAAAGGTCTAGAATGGACTAAAGAAGATTATATTAGACTTAAAGCTGAACAATCAATTATCAATAATCCACCAAAAATTGGTGGTATGGATATTCTTCATTATAATATTGGTAATGAAGTAGATGATTCAAGATTCTCTCGTGATCCTAATTATTTACTATGTATCGATATCAATAATTCTGCAAATGAAAAAGTATTAAAATATTTCAATGAACAAAAACAATCATTTACTGATGGATATGTAATTAGAATTGGTGATATCAAAAAAGGAAAGAAGAACGATAAAGAAATCTTAATTCCAGTTAGTCTTCCTCGTACATGTACAGATTTAATGTCACATTTAATGGTTAAATTAGCATTTAATGTTCTATCTACCGCAACTATGGCTAAGATGGGCCGTGTTTATGGAAACTGGATGGTACAAGTACTTCCAACTAATAAGAAATTAATCGATAGATCAACAAGAATTATCGCAAATCTTGCGAAAATCCCATATGAGAAAGCTAATCTAGAATTCTTCAAATCTTATTATAATCGTAAACCAGAAGATGAATATAAGATGAGTTATGTTGTCGAAACTCTTCAAAGATTAGGCTTTGATCCTACTAAGGATATTAAATAGATAATATTAATAATATTAATAGTATTAATAATATTAAATATGAGCACAATTAAATTGTGCTCTTTTTTTGTTACTTGCAAAAATTCATCATTTTGAGCATTTTTCACTTGCAAAAATTCATCATTTTGAGCATTTTTCACTTGCAAAAATTCATCATTTTGAGCGTTTTTTACTTGCAAAAATTCATCATATGTGATATAATATTATTGAATATGAAAGGAGGCTAATATGCTAAGAAGAAAAATAGATGAATATTTAAATCAGTGGTTAGATAATAGAAGTACAGCTTTATTAATAAAAGGAGCGAGACAAGTTGGTAAAACATATTCAATTAAAAAATTTATTGAAAGCAAATTTAAACATTATATTGAAATTAATTTTGCAGTAAGAACTGATTTAATTGATGCTTTTGCAGAAATTAGTAATTATGAGCAATTATTGCTTAGATTATCGGTAATTGATGGTCCAAATTTAATTCCTGGAGAAACTATTATATTTTTTGATGAAATTCAATTATTATATGCTAGAAGAGAAGAATTGAAAAATCAAAAGAAACTAGATTCGACTAAGCAAGATTTATTGACTGCAATTAAACCTTTAGTAATCAATTCAAATTATCGATACATTTTAAGTGGCTCCCTTCTTGGCGTAACACTCAACAATATTACTCTTAATCCAACTGGATATTTAGATGTTGTACAAATGTTTCCTCTAGATTTTGAAGAATACCTATGGGCAAAAAAAGTAGGAGAAAATGTAATTAATTATTTAAAGGATTGTTTTATTGAAAAACATATTGTTGATGAAGAAATTCATAAGATAATTATGAATCATTTTCATGAATATGTTCTAATTGGTGGAATGCCAAAGGCAGTACTTGATTTTGTAAATTTAAATAATATTTATATTGTCGAGCAAACCCAAGAACAAATTATTGATCAGTACACAATAGATATTTCTCAATATACAGATGAAAGCATCAAAAAATTACGAATCAAAGAAGTATATAAGGCCATTCCTTCGGAAATAAATAAGAAAAACAAACGTTTTATTGCATCTCATATTTTAAATAGAAGTGAATTAAATCGATTGAATTTAATTGATGAGTATTTATGGCTAACAAATGCTGGTATTGCTATTCCTGTTTTTAATGTATATGAGCCAATTATTCCTCTTCAATTATCAATCGAAAGAAAAATAATGAAATTATTTGTAAATGATATTGGGCTTTTAAATACAATGCTACTATCAACAGGGGTTAAATTGCAATTGTTAAATAATGAGAAGGTCATTAATTATGGCGCTCCATTTGAAAATGTATGTGCACAAGAATTATATGCTCACGGATTTGTTGATAGTCTATACTATTATAATTCAAAGAAGCATGGAGAAATAGATTTTATAATTGAATATAATAATGAAGTTTTACCAATTGAAATAAAATCTGGTAAACCTAATGATATGAATATGTACAATCATAGTGCATTAAATAATATTATTGAAATGTATGATATTAAGACTGCTTATGTTTTTGGCGAGAGCAATTATATTAAGGAATCAGATGTAATTCATCAATTTCCAATTTATATGATTTCATTTGTTAATAAAAAGATATAATGTATATAAATAAACATTTAGTTTTAAATATATGTTATAATATAAGTGAAAGGAGAGTGAATAAAAATGAAAAAAAGTTATTTATTATTAATATTAATGTTATGTATTACATTAATGCTAACAAGTTGTAATTCAGTATCATCATCACTTGATAAGAATGACGCAAAAATTACGGATGTTCCGGAAGATTATGAATTTACAAAAGTAATTAGTTATGATTCTTATTCTAAATATATTACTTATACCTTAATTGAAGAAAATTTAAGAAATGTTAAGATGAGTATTAGTTTAGTAGGATCTGGTAGTGTTACAATGGATAGCCTTGCGTTAATGGGAACAGAGAAAAAAACTGGTGAAAGAATTGGTATGGCTAAGACTACTATTGGTTGTTATAATCCATATATGGGAATGAAGGGTAATCAAAGTACTTATATTCGTGGTTATAAGAGCTATAATGATGTAAATCTTACACATTATTATAATGGTAAGAAAGTTAGTATTGCTGATAAATATTATATGGATATTCCAGCCCAAGAAGATTCAATTAAATCATTCTTATCAAGTAGTGATGATGATTTTATTACTATTTATGATTTTGTTAATGAATTAAAAGAAGGCGGAATGATTCAAGATCCAGATACAGTTATTAAGACTGCTAGAGCTAATGGACTCACATATTATAAAATTGAATTTTCTCGAAGCTTAGGCTATTTTAGTATGATCGAAGATTATTATTTCTTGATTGTCATGAATGGTAAGAGATTCTATGGTCTTAAATGTAAGGTTAATATGAATGATACTAAAGAAGCGGTTGGAGCTCAATTAATTGTAAGCATTCGTCCAATTAAAGATAGCTTTGATGTACCAACTGAATTTAGTGGTTATATTAGTTATGATGAATATATTAAGAATCTAACTAATAAAATGATGAATTTATATAAATAAATTATATTTATAAATAAATTAGATAGAAATGCACTATTAATTTAATAGTGCTTTTTTTAATGAATGTGAAGTTTAATTGAACAATGTGAAATTAAAGAAAACTATAAATGAATCATTAATTAAGATTTGAAAATTTCCTTGAATTGTTGAATCCTTGTTGCTATAATATCAGTGTAGAAAGGAAAAAGATATTATGAAGAAAATTTTAAGTATTTTAGTATTATGTATTATGTTATTATTTGTTGTTAGTGGTTGCACTAACAATAGTGATAATAATAAGGAAGTTAATGATTCAAATCCAATCACTATAAATGGTGATGATGTTGGAGGTTCAACATCAGCTGTAGAAATAGCTGATGATGAGATTAGTGGTGCTTTTGTATTACTTGATAGTAATAAAGAACAAGTAGAAGGAGTAAACAATGTTTACACAATTACTGTAGCTGGTACTTATAAAGCAACCGGTAAATTAGAAGAAGGACAAATTTATGTAAACTGTCCAGAAGGAGAAGTTGAAATATCTTTGGAAGGTGTATCAATTTCTAATTCTAATGTTTCACCAATCTTTGTTTTAGATTGTGAAGAAGTAACATTAAAAATTAAAAAAGATACATTAAATTATATCTATGATAATCGTAATACCGATTATTCAGAATCTGAAGATGATACTATTGGTAAAGGTGCAATATATGCTAACAATGGTGATTTAAAATTTAGTGGTAAGGGAACATTATCAGTAACTAGTCTAAAAAATTCTGGTATTCATGGAAAAGATAATGTATCCATTAAAAATATTACTTTACTTGTAAAAGCAGCTAATAATGGTATTAAAGGTAATGATAAAGTAAAGATTGAAGAAAATCCAACTATTGGTATTGTCTGTGGTAATAATGGAATTAGAACATCAAATTCCGATAAGGGATCTAAAGCTCAACATGGATATATTTATATTTATGGTGGAACCATTACTATTAATTCATATGGTGATGGAATTGATGCAGAATATGCGGTAGAAATTGCAGAATCAACAGATGATGAAGGAAATACCTATACCCCAGTAATTGATATTTATACTAATATTTATTCATCATTTACAATGGAAAATACTACAACTACAACAACAACTGCTAATAATGTTAAATCATTAGGCCGCAGGCCTGGTGGTGGATTTGATGGTGGAGGTTTTAGCGGACAAGCTAATCAAGAAAAAGCTGATGATTCAGCTAAAGGTATTAAAGCCAATGAATATATTAATATTAGTGGTGGTGAAATCTTTATCAATAGTTATGATGATGGATTACACACTAATAATGATGTACTTGAAACTGGTCTTACTGCTAGTGCTAATATCAATATCAGTGGGGGAACCATTAAATTAAAAGTATCTGATGATGGCATCCATGCAGATGGTAATTTAAATGTAGATGGCGGAATGATTTATATTTCAACATCTTATGAAGGTTTAGAAGCAAATATCATTACTATTAATGATGGCGATATTTATGTTTACGCAACCGATGATGGCATCAATTCGAAAAATGAATTAATTGTTAATGGCGGAAGAGTTGATGTAACAGTTTCTCCTAATGGTGATAGAGATGGAATTGATTCAAATGGTACAATTAATATCAATGGCGGTATCGTTATTACTAGAGGTCCTAACCAACAAATGGCTGCACCACTTGATGCTGAATATGGAATCAAAGTTAGTGGTGGTGTATTAATTATCATTGGTTATAATCCTCGTCTTACATCATCTTTAAAGACATCACAATCATCAAATGGTTTAACCAAAGGAGACCATGTAGTTACTATTAATGATACAGAAATAAGTTATAATAACGTTACTAATTATTCAGGAAAAGTTACAGTTTACGCATCAAGTTCTGCAACAATAAAATAATTATAAAAAAGATCCTTAGTAGGATCTTTTTTATATGAAAAAATCATTAAGTAAAAAAATTAGTTTAATTGATAAAAAAATTACTAATGGGATAAAAATTAACTTTGCTTGAAAAAAAACATTTAATATGTTAAAATATAATGCTAAAGAAAATAAGAAAAAGAAAAAAATAGGGGTAAACATGGAACTGAATAATATTGAAGAAAAATTTTTGATACCTAATGCGGTATTAAAAGAATATTTTAATGTTAATAATATTTTAGAAGTAAGACCATATGGTAATGGTCACATTAATAATACATTCTTAGTAGTATTTCCTACTTGTACATATATTATGCAGAAGATTAATAATAATGTCTTTGAAAATCCTTTTGCGGTAATGCATAATATTGATGAAGTTACTAATCACATTCGTAAAAATAATATTTATGATGGTAAAGATCCGCGTACTACTACTCTTACTATTATTCTAACTAGATATAATCAAATCATGTGTATTGTTGATGATGAATATTGGCGTTGTATGAGATTTATTGAAGAAGGTGAAACCTTCGATCAAATCACTGATACTAAGATCTTTAAAGAAGTAGCGCATGCTGTTGGCGCTTTCCAAAAGCAATTAGCGGGCTTTCATACAA
Organism: uncultured Bacillota bacterium; assembly: GCA_900317575.1. Lineage (GTDB taxonomy): Bacteria > Bacillota_I > Bacilli_A > ML615J-28 > CAG-313 > UBA1737. The sequence continues at coordinate 6,137 of ONHH01000105.1, forward strand.
GAGTATTAGTAGATACAATTGCTCATTTCCATGATACACCATATCGTTATAATCATTTTAAAGATGTTGTAAAGATTGATAGAATGGATAGAGCAACTCTTTGTAAAGATGAAATTAAATATGTAAATAGTAATAAAAATAATTTAGATTTAATTGTGAAAGCTCTTGAAGAAAAAAGAATACCTCGTAGAGTTTCTCATAATGATACTAAAGTTAATAATGTATTAATATCTAAAAAAACTGGTAAAGCATTATGTTTAATTGATTTTGATACTGTTATGAAAGGATCATTATTATTTGATTATGGTGATGCCTTACGTTTAGGGGCAGCAATTGCTACTGAAGATGAAACAGATCTTTCTAAAATTGGTATTAGTTTTGAATTGTTTAAAGCTTTTACTAATGCATATCTCGAAGAAGTAAAAGATATTATTACTAAAGAAGAAGTAGAACTTCTTGTATATTCTTATTTCTTGATGACATTTGAAGTAGGTATGAGATTCTTAACTGATTTTATTGATGGTGATACTTATTTTAGATTAAATAATTATGATAAGAAACATCGGCCATATATTAATCTTGAAAGAGCTAAGAATCAATTAAAACTATCAAAAATAATTAAAGATAATGAAAAAGAATTAACTAAAATTGTTAATGAATGTTTAATTAAAAATAATTACGAATATACAATTTAAATATAATATTTGTAATATAAATAGAGGATTATATGAAGAATAAAAATGTTTATGTAAAAATGAGTACTTTAAAAGGAATCTTATTTGCGTTTACCGATTTGATTATCATTTTTGCATCATATATATTAGGTGTACTTAGTCAATATGGAGATATTAAAACAAATCTTTTAGTATTTATTTTAATATCAAGTATTGCACAAGTAATAATATTTGCGATTTTTAAAATGTATAGTACACTTACAAAAAATTTTGGTTTAATTGATACTTTCCGTTTTGGTTTAATCATTGCTTTAGTTAGTGTATTAACTGCTATATTTAATCGCTTTATTATTCCTAATGTTGATAATTTATCTATTTCAACTCTAATTCTAATATTAGCTGTTGAAGAAATATTGATTATCGCAAGTAGAACAATTTCGCGCTTTTTTAGATTTTATTCAACATCTTCAAAAGATGATAAAAGAACCATTATTATTGGAGCAGGTTCGGCTGGAAAATTAATATTTGATGAAATTCATAATAATCCATTATTTAAAAATAATGTAATTTGTTTTATGGATCATGATGAAGAAAAAATTGGCAAACGCTTCATGGGCAAAAAAGTCTATGGACCAATTGAAAAATGTCATGAAGTAATTGAAAAAAATAATATTGAAGAAGTTATTATCGCAATATCTGATCTATCGAAAGAACGATTACAATATATATTAAATTATTTAACAAAAGAAAAAGTAACAATAAAAAGATTACCACTTTTAACAGAAAATAAATTAGAACAAAATAAACTCACTTTAAAAGAAATATCTTTAGCTGAACTTTTAGGTCGAGATGAAATCATTTTTGATACCAAAGATATTTCGAAATTTATTGTTGGTAAAAGAGTATTAGTAACTGGTGCTGGTGGATCAATTGGATCAGAGCTTACAAGACAAATCTTTTCTTATTTTCCATCTGAATTAGTTTTATTTGATATTTATGAAAATTCTACATATGATATTCAACAAGAATTAGTTAGGAAGATTCGTAAAGATAATTTAAATATTAAATTATATACTATTATTGGTTCTACTTATAATATTGACCGTGTTGAAGAAATCTTTAGTAAATATAAACCAGAAGTAGTATTCCATGCAGCAGCATATAAACATGTACCTTTAATGGAAGATTCACCTGTAGAAGCAATTCGTACTAATATATTTGGAACATATAATGTTGCGAAAATGGTTGATAAGTATCACGCAATCAAAATGGTACTTGTATCTACTGATAAAGCAGTAAGACCTACTAATACGATGGGTGCTACTAAAGCATTCGCGGAAATGATTATTAGATATTTTTCATCAATATCTAAATCAAGTTATTCTGCTGTAAGATTTGGTAATGTTTTAGGATCAAATGGATCAGTGATTCCACTATTTAAAAAACAAATAGAAGAAGGTGGACCAGTAACTGTAACTCATAAAGATATCATTAGATATTTTATGACAATTCCTGAAGCAGTATCTTTAATATTACAATCAGCAGTATACGCTACAGGTGGAGAAATATTTATTTTAGATATGGGTGAACCAGTAAAGATCTTAACACTTGCGGAAAATGTTATTAGACAAGCTGGATATAGACCTTATGAAGATATTGATATAGTATTTACTGGACTTCGTCCTGGTGAAAAATTATATGAAGAATTATTATTATCAACTAAAGATCATACACCAACAGATAATAAAAAAATATTCATTGAAAAGAAAAATAATATTCATAATATTATGGATGATTTAGAATATTTAAAAGGTGTCTTTACTAAAAAAGATAATGATGAAATAAAAGAAATGTTACAACATGTTGTAACTTCATTTACTAATTATCAAGAATTTAATGAAAAGAATTGTAAATGATAATTATCATTGAAAACTAACGCCATTTATGATATAATATTAAAGTAATTAAGACATTCGATGTCCACTGTTACAAGGCGTCGAACCAGCTACAAATAGTGAATATGACAAGTACCATACAAATAGGTGAGGTAGATTCAAATAGGAGAAACAATTATGGAAAATGAACTTTTAGGATTAATTGAACACAACGCAAAAATGACGGTTAAAGAGATCGCCGAAGAGTTAAATGCTGATTTTAACGAAGTTGCTTCTCTTGTTGCTGAATTAGAAAGCAAGAAAGTCATC
>ONHH01000039.1 GCA_900317575.1 uncultured Bacillota bacterium
AATCCAAGAATTTAAGAAAAAAGAAAAGATTGATTTATCTAAAGATTTAGGAGCTATGGTTAGAATAAAAGATGCAAGTGAAAAAGCTAAAATTGCTTTATCATCTGCTACTTCTACTACTATTAGTTTACCATTTATTACAACTAATAAAGGTAATCCAGTTAATTTAGAAATTGAACTATCAAGAAATAAATTCAATGATTTAACAAAAGATATCTTGAAACAAGCAAGAGAACCCATTGTTAATGCTATTAAAGGTTCTAAATTACAATACAGTGATATCAATAAAGTTCTTCTAGTTGGTGGATCTACTAGAATTCCGGCAGTAATTGATATGGTTCAAAGCCTTACTCGAATTACTCCTTTCCAAGGAATCAATCCTGATGAATGTGTTGCTATGGGAGCAGCTATTCAATCAGGCGTTCTAACTGGTAAAGTAGGAGATTTATTATTACTTGATGTTACGCCATTATCTTTAGGAATTATGACTATTGGTGATCATTTTGCTAAAATCATTGAAGCTAATTCTCCAATTCCGATTAAGCAAAGTCAAATCTTTTCAACTGCTGCCCCTTATCAATCTAATGTTGAAATCCAAGTTCTCCAAGGAGAAAGAGAAATGGCATCAGCTAATAAATTATTAGGTAAATTCATTCTTAAAGGAATTAGAAGAGCCCCTGCTGGTGTACCAAAAATCGAAGTAACCTTTGATATTGATACTAATGGAATTGTTAATGTATCAGCAAAAGATTTAGATACTGGAAAAGCTCAAGAAATAACCATTACTGCATCTAATAATTTAAGTCAAGAAGAAATTCAAAGAGCAATGAATGACGCAAGAAAATATTATGAAGAAGATCAAGAACGTTCTAAAAACATTGAATTAGTCAATCTTGCTCACGCAAAAATTAATGAAGCTAACGCCAAAATTAGAGAGAATAAGAAATTAAAGAAAGAATTAAAACCTCTAATTAAAGAAGTAGAAAAATGTCTTTATAAAAAAGATTATCAATTATTAAAAGAAAAGGTCGATAATTTAAGTTATCACTTATAATAGGAGGTCATTATGACTGATCCATATGTTGTATTAGGAGTATCTTCTAATGCTACTGATGATGAAATAAAGAAAGCATATCGAGCTCTTGCTAAAAAATATCATCCAGATATTCATCCTGATAAAAAATTAGCTGAAGAGAAAATGAAAGAGATCAATACTGCTTATGATACTATTCAAAGGATTAGATCTAATCCTAATCAAAATATGAATGGAAATAACTATAATAATTATAATTATTCAAATAATAATTATAGCTATAGTCAAAGCAATACTCAAGATATGTATCAAAGAGTAGAAATCTATATGCGTATGCATAATTTCTATGCTGCACAAACCATTCTTAATTCTCTTCAAGATCATGATTCTAGATGGTATTATTATTCAGCAATATGTAATTGGTATGCCGGTGATTTTGATCTTGCTAAATCACAAATTCAAACAGCCTGTGATATGGAGCCAAATAATCCAGCCTTTATTCGTTTAAGGGAGCAGATGGAAAATGGTATGTTTAATGATGCTCAATATAATTCTCGTAGTTATTCACCTTTCCGTTTTATGTCTTTAGTATTAAGATTTATTTTAGGATTAGCATTTTTAAGAATAGTTCTATTCTTTATTCTAAGTTATGCTAATGGTTGTGGAGCGAGGTAATCTATGAAATTTAGAGAAAGAATTCAAAGATTCATGTATGGAAGAAATGGAAATGATTCCTTAAATAATTTCTTCTTTATTCTATATATTATAACTATTGTTGTTTATTTCTTTATTTCTAAATATGTACCATATAATTATATTCTCTTTGGTCTCCAATTCTTATTATTATTTATCATAATTTTTAGATTCTTATCAAGAAATATTGTCAAAAGGCAAATAGCTAATGATCGATTCTTAAATATTAGAATGTATTTAAAAAGACCATTCTTAAGATTCGCCCATCGTATTCGTGATCGTAAGACTCATGTTTATCGTAAATGTCCTAATTGTAAACAAGTATTGAGATTAAAGAAAATAAAAGGTGAACATCGAGTTAAATGCCCTAAATGTTCACACATATTTGATATTAAAGTATGAAATCTATCCAGAAATGGATAGATTTTTTTAAAAGAATGGTGCTGCTATTTTTAAGATAATAACAAAGAATTTACTAAAGATATTTAATTTTGCTTCAGGTAGAGTACATAATTGACTCTCATCAATAATTTCATTAAAATCTTGTTTCATATCAATAATTATAGGATGTTTATAAATCCATAATGCATTTTCATAATGATGTAAGAAACAACGATAATCATAATTAATAGTTCCCACTACCGCATATTCATCATCACAAATCAACATCTTTTCATGAATAAAGCCTGGTGTATATTCATAAATCTTAACTCCAGCACTTACTAATGGTTTATAATTACTTCTAGTTAACATAAAAGTAATTTTTTTATCAGGAATATGCGGAGTGATTATGATTACTTCTACTCCTCTTTGACTAGCATTAGCTAATGCTGTAATTGATTCACGATCATTAATAAGATATGGAGTAGTAAGATATATATATTTTTTTGCTTGATTAATGATATTTAATAAAGTATGCTTTGGTATTTCTTGATTATGAATTGGTCTTGGTCCAGTTGTAAAAGGAATAACAAAGCCATCATAATTATAATCTTGAGGAATTTTAATATAAGCATTTAAATTAGTCTTAGTTTTATTATTTAAATCCCAATCAAAGATGAATTCTCTTACAAATTCTTCTACCGCATTGCCTCTAATAACTACTGCTGAATCCTTCCATTCACCAAAACGTTTAATAAAGCCAAAATATTCATCAGCTAAATTAAAGCCACCTGTCATAGCAGTATCACCATCAACTACAACAATCTTCCTGTGATTACGATTATTATGTGACGCAACAGCCATGAAGTTGAATTTAGCAAAGCAACTTGCGTTAATTCCTTTTTTTCTTAATTTCTTGTAATAATTAGATTTTAAAGCCGTAAATGATCCAATATCATCATACATAAAGAAGACTTCAACACCTTCTTTTACTTTACTAATTAAAATCTCTTCAACTTCACTTAGAGCCTTACCCTGACTTACAATAAAGAATTCCATAAAAATATAATGCTTGGCATTCTTAATTAAATCAATTAATTGATTATAAATATCTATTCCTTTAGTAAGATATTTAAGTTCAGTATTCTTAAAAATTAACGTATTTGCTTCATCAGATAAGATCTTTGCTTTAGAATAGGCAAGAGTATCCTTTTGTTTTATTTCTTCAAGAATTGGTTCATTATAGAATCCATTATCTCTAGTTAAATAATCCACTCTTTTTAAGAATTTTCTTTCTCTAAATGTTTTATATCTTCTTCCTAAAGTCCAATAAAATAAATTACCTAGAGCTGGTACTAACGCAACTAATAATAACCATGGAGCCTTTGTTTCCCAAATAGAATCACGATTAATAATAGTTAACATTGTAATAACTGACCAGATCGTATTTATTATTAATACTGGTAATACTGCATCACTAATATATATTTCAAGGAGGCCAATTAGAATTAAGCCACCAATAATAAATAATGCACAGAATACATGTCTAGAAGTAATGATATGTAAAAACTTCTTCAGAATTTTCATAATAAAATCCTTCTATAATTTCTTTAATTTTGCGATAAAAAATCCTTCATATTTTTCATTAGGTTTAATGGTAATAACACCATCAATATTACTCGGTAATAATTCATCATTAATAAATTTAGATGTATCTAATTTAATAATTTCAAAATTAATAATCTTTTTTACTGAAGATAGTACTTCTTCGTTTTCTTCTTTTAAAATTGAACAAGTAGAATAAATCATTTCTTGGTTTTTCTTTAAAATAGTTAAAGCTTTAATCAATAATTTCTTTTGAAGAATTGCAGAATTCTTAACTAATTTCATTGAGAATTTTGATGTATTATCAAAGATATTAATTGTTCCACTGCCGCTACAAGGTGCATCTAATAAGATTTCATCAAAACGAAAATAATCATCTAATTTAGTAGCATCTTGATTAAGATAATTAACATTCTTAACCCCTAATTTATCCATATTATATTTTAAACGTTCAAATCTGATTTTATCTATTTCACATGCGGTAATATTAATTTTTGGATTCAGCATGGAAATGAATGATGTTTTAGATCCTGGGGCTGCTGCCATATCTAATAAATCTGAATTATCTTTCAAATTTAAATATAATGGTGGTAACATTGATGATAATGATTGGAAATAAATCAAACCATCTTTATAAATATCTAAATTTCGAATAAGATTAGCTGATGTTGTTAGATATGCATAATGATAAATACTTGATTCTATATAATCAATTTGATGATCATCAAGAATTTTTAAAATATCCGTTGGATTTGCTTTTAATAAATTGATTCTAAATGATTCATATCTTTTTACATTATAGCCTTGAATGATTTCTTCAACTTTATTAATATCATATTCTAATTTTAATTGTTCAATTAATTCAAGAGATAATTCCATAATCAATTCCTAATTATAAGTTATTTTTAATTCAATATTAGCACTTTCTCCACCAAGACGAATATTATAAGTATCTTCAGATAAAGAAATGATATATGTATCTTCCATATTTAATTTAAAATCATAAATGATTTCTTTACCCTTCATTAATACTAAACGAGCATTACCACTATTTACGATAAAATTAGTAGTAATTTGAATAGTCTTTCCTTTAGGCTTAAGGGTCTTTAAATTAGAAACTCCACTAAAGGTTCTTACCTTAACACTAGTCATATCTTTCTTATTATTAGTAACTGATACACTAGATAGTGATCCCATACCTTTAATAAAATCATTATCAGTGATGGTTACTAATGAATAATCATCTTCACCATTAGTATCAGGGATATGTTTAAACATACAT
>ONHH01000070.1 GCA_900317575.1 uncultured Bacillota bacterium
CATAACCTAAATATTTATGAATTGTTGATGCAGGCATTGATGTTGCTTCACTAAGTCTTTTACTAGCTCTACCAGTTGGCGCAAGTAATGATACATAATCAGCAATAAGATTATTATTATGATTTAAGATGATGAACATCTTGATTACCGCATGAATAATCGTAGTTTTACCAGTTCCAGGTCCTCCAGTAATGATAACCATTCTTGAAGTAAAAGCTTTTTTTATAGCTTGAATCTGTTCTTCACTGAAATTAAATTTATTAGTTTTAGTTATTTGATTAAAGGCTTTATCAATTTCATCATCTGTATATTTTGTAATATCTTGATCATCCTTAATGAAGGTTTTAATATCTGCTGCAAGATCCATAGTTGATTGATATAAACTATAATCAAAGATACGATCATTAGAATCTAAAAAGATTTTATGTTCATTATGAAGAATCTTTAAATATTCATTAAAATCATTATAATCAATTGGTTCTTCTAAATATTTCTTACTTTCATCATATAATTCATTGATATAGATATATGAATTACCACTACCATAGATATATTCTTGAAGGATATAATTAATTAGTGCCCGAAGCCTGTTTGAATCATTTGCAGCAAGTCCTAAATTAAGAGCTAATTGATCAGCTTTACGAAAACCAAATCTTTCAATTTTATCAATTAATAGATAAGGATTAGTTGATATTAATTCAATTAAATCTTCACCATCAAATTTCGATATGATCTTTTTTGCATAAGTAAGACTTATTCCATTATTTAAAAGAAACAAGAGATTCTTTTCATTATTTAAATCTTGTTTTAAAACATTAATTATTGTTTTCTTTTGTTCATTTGATAATTTAAGATTATCTAAGACACTATTATCTTTACGAATTAAATCTAAAGCATTTAGTCCTAGATTATCTACAATAAGGGTTGCTTTAGCAACTCCAATACCAGGAAAAAGATCACTAGATAAGAAATTAATAATACCTAAATAAGAATTAATTTTCTTTCTTTCAAATTTATTAAATTTAAATTGAATACCAAATTTCTTATCATTGATAAATTCACCTTCAAGAATAAATTCTTCTTCTTCAATGGGTTTTCTATCAAAGATACCAACGATTGTAATCATTGATTCTAGTACATTTAATTCGGGAGGGAATTTCTTTCGATCTTCTAATTCAACAAAGAAAGAGGCAACTGTATAACCATTTTCTTCATTATGAAACCTGATATGTCCAATTGTCCCTTCTATTTTCATATTTACTCCTAATATTCTCTTTTTATATCATCCATATAAACTTCATCAATAGTTCCTCCACCTAAGCAGTATTCACCATCATAGAATACACAAGCTTGACCAGGAGTGATTGCTTTAGTTTTTTCAAAAGTTCTTACTTCTAATTTATCTATATCTAACCAATTGATGATAATTTTAATATCTGCTTGACGATATCTAAATTTAGCAGTAAGGATTGTCCCACTCTTAGGTGGTTCATTGATGAAATTAAGTTTATTAACAATTACTCGATTAGCATATAATAGATCAGAATCCACGCCTTGAGCAACGATTAATTCATTAGTTTTAGCTCTTTTTCCACAGACAAACCAGGCTTCTCCTGGTCCACCTATTTTTAAACCATGACGTTGACCAATTGTATAATACATTACACCATCATGTTTACCTACAATATTGCCATTAATATCTACAATGTTACCAGTTGATGCGGGGATATAGTTCTTTAAGAATTCTTTAAAGTTTCTTTCGCCAATAAAACAAACACCAGTTGAGTCTTTTTTATCCGCAATATCTAGTTCATATTTTCTCGCAAGAGCCCTAACATCAGGCTTTAGCATATCTCCAATAGGAAATAATGCTCTCGCAATTTGTTCACTTTTTAGCTGTGAAAGGAAATATGATTGGTCTTTATTTTGGTCTACTCCTCTTAATAGATAATGTTTAGATCCATCATGAATGACTCTTGCATAATGCCCCATAGCAATATAGTCAGCACCCATATTAAAGGCATGTTCAAGGAAGGCTTTAAATTTAATTTCCTTGTTACAAAGGATATCGGGATTAGGAGTACGATTGGCTTTATATTCATTTATAAAATAAGTAAAGACATTATTCCAATATTCTTCAATAAAGTCAATACGATGTAATTTAATACCTAATTTATCAGCTACAGCCTTTGCATCTTTATAATCTACTTCTTGTGGACAGACATCATCATTGACTGTAGGATTGCCTAATAAATCATTATTTAAAGCACTATCCCAATTTCTCATGAACATTGCTTCAACATCATAGCCTTCTTCAATTAAACGAATACAGCTAACAGCTGAATCAACACCACCAGATAATCCGACAATAACTTTAGGCTTTTTTTCCATTAAAATCACCTCAATTTTAATTCAAATAATATATCTCTAAGTCGCATAGCTTCTTCAAAATTGAGTTCTTTTGCGGCTTTTTTCATTTGTAATTCTAATTGTTCAATTACATGTTTTCTTTCAACAATTGATAATTCTTGATAATTATCTTTATCATCATCTAATTTTAATTCCGGAACAATTTCAGTAATTGATAATTCTTCTTGAATATCTTTAACAATTGTTTTCGGAATGATGTGATGATCTTCATTATATTTAAGTTGAATATCTCTTCTTCTCTTAGTTTCACTGATACATTTAGCCATCGAATCAGTAATCGTATCTGCATAAAAGATTACAGTACCACGAACATTTCTGGCAGCACGACCAGTAATTTGGATTAATGATCTATCACTTCTTAAGAAGCCCTCTTTATCTGCATCAAGAATACAGATTAAACTTACTTCTGGAATATCTAATCCTTCTCTTAATAAATTAATACCAACTAAGACATCATAGACACCTAAACGTAATTTACGAATGATTTCTAATCTTTCTAAAGCTTTAATTTCTGAATGTAAATAAGCTACTTTAATTCCTGCTTCTTTTAAATAAGCCGTTAAATCTTCTGCCATTTTAATGGTTAAAGTCGTAATTAAAGTTCGATCATTTAATTTAATTCTCTCTTTGATATCAAAAATAATATGATCAATTTGATCTTTAGTTGGTCTTACTTCAATAATTGGATCAACTAGACCAGTTGGTCTAATGATTTGTTCAACAATTTCCGCACTTCTAGTTAATTCATAATCACCAGGAGTAGCTGATACATAGATAACTTGATCAATCTTTTTTTCAAATTCATCAAAATTAAGTGGTCGATTATCAAGAGCTGATGGAAGACGAAATCCATATTCTACAAGAGTTAATTTACGAGCATGGTCACCATTATACATTCCTCTTACTTGTGGGAGTGTAGCATGTGATTCATCAATAACCATTAGATAATCTTTTTTAAAGAAATCAAGTAGAACTGATGGTGTTTCACCAGCATTTCTTAAAGATAAATGTCTTGAATAATTTTCAATTCCCGAACAATAGCCAATTTCTTCCATCATTTCTAGATCATACATAGTTCTTTGATGAATTCTTTCTTTTTCAAGAAGAAGGCCTTTATCTTCAAAATATTTTTCTTGATTGGCAAGTTCTTCTTTAATTCTACGGATTGCTTCATCCTTTTTATCTTGATTCATGACAAAATGAGTAGCGGGGAAGATGGAGATTAAATCACTTATTTTATTTACTTTACCAGTAATGGTATCAAATAAATAAATCTTTTCTATTTCATCATCAAAGAAACTTACGCGAATAGCTTCATTCTTTTCTGATGTTGGAATAATATCAACATTGTCACCCTTTACTCTAAAAGTACCACGACCAAATTCAATATTATTGCGGACAAATTGCATTTGCACGAGACGATTTAATAATTCATCACGATCAAGTTTTTGTCCTTTTCTTAAGACTAACATTGAATTTTCATAATCATCAGGATCACCAATACCATAAATACATGATACTGACGCAACAATAATGACATCACTTCGCTCTAAAATAGCAGCTGTTGCCGCATGACGCATTTGATCAATTTCATCATTGATACTTGCATCTTTTTCAATATAGATATCTTTAGATGGAACATAGGCTTCTGGTTGATAATAATCATAATAAGAAATAAAATATTCAACACTATTATTAGGAAATAAACTCTTAAATTCGGCATATAATTGACCAGCAAGGGTCTTATTATGAGCTAGAACTAATGTTGGTTTATTAATATTCTTAATGACATTGGCAATTGTAAAGGTCTTACCAGTACCAGTAGCTCCAAGTAAGGTTTGTTCTTTAACACCTAATTTGAGGTTTTCAGTTAATCTTTTGATTGCATCAATTTGATCACCAAAGGGTTGATAGCTTGAGATTAATTCAAATTCTTTCTTTTCTTGCATCATTATTTACGCATATAAACGACATTATTTGGATTCTTTTCATCATACAAAATATCAATATATTGTTCTTGAGATTCAGAATACAAATAACTAGATAGATGAGTAGTAACTGTTTTACCATTTACATCATCAAATTCAATTGTTAGATATGATTCTTTTTCATTATTAGGACCTTTACCATGAGTAAATTTAAAAGTCTTTACTTCAGCCATGCCTTTAACACCATATAATTTTAAATAAGAATTCTTATGAGCAGTACTCATACCTAAGAATCTTTCTTTGATATATGGGAATAAAAGGACATAGAAGAAGACAATAATAATTAAGAAAATACCAGATGTTACAGCTAAAGTAGCACCATTACTATCGACATATACTTCACCATTAAATCTTGATAGCATTGCGATTAATGGTAAAGCATTTTTCTCTAGACCGATATGAGCAATACCATCAGCATCAATTTTCTTAGTAATCATGGAAATAAGTAACATAATGAATACATATAATCCACCAGCTAGTAAGAAAGCATCAGTGAAGACTGATGCGGCATCAACACCCATCTTTTGACCTTCAAGATATACTGGGAAACAATTTACTTTCTTTAAATCTTTAACATCAGCATAATATAATTTGATATCTTGACCAACAGTATATTGATCACCAAATTTCTTAGTACTTAGTTCAAAGCTTTCTTGGAATTTATTACGATTAGTTGGTGAAACAAATTCGACAATAACCTTAATTCTTGATTTACTTTGTTGGATATCAATAATCTTTCCATCAACAGTTAATGGATTCTTCTTTAACTGTTTATTGACAAGGATTGCGCGAAAAAGATTAATTAATAAATTAACTAAAAAAACAGCTGCAAGTCCGCCAGTAATAACTAAAAAGATAATATTTATTGCTAAATTCATATTTGTACACTCCTATTATTTATGATATTCTTTGTGATTAATTATCGTATATGCACGATATATTTGTTCAAGTAATATTAAACGCATTAACATATGAGGAAAGGTAAAATGTGAAAAGGATAATTTATAATCACTTCTTTTTTTTACTTCTTCATCTAAACCATTAGATCCACCAATTACAAAGCAGATATTACTAGCTTTATAATTATAAACATTAGTAATTAGACTTGAAAATTCGATACTATCTAATTCTTTTCCTTCAATTTCTAAAGTTATAACATAATCTAATTTATCAATTTCTTTAAGAATATTTTTACCTTCTTCAAAAATATTCTTTCTTATTTCATAATTATTTACTTCTTTTACTTCAATTAAATTAACCTTATCAAAAGCTGATAATCTTTTTAAATATTCATTACAACCATCAATTAGATAAGATTCTTTAATTTTACCAACACATATTATTTTAATCATAATCTTCTGTATTAATTTCTAATGCTTCCCTTTGTTTAGCAATATAAAGCTTAAAAGGTAGTTCATTACCAAATGTTTCAATAACTTTATTATATGCTAATTCTTCTGTATTACATTCTTCACTTAAATGACCTAAGATAATACATTTATTATTATTAGATATAAATTTCTTTAAATATTGACTACATTCATCATTGGATAGATGTCCTCTAATTGATAAGATTCTTTCAATTAAGAACCAACTACGATTACTATTTCTTAACATTTCTATATCATGATTAGATTCAAATAATATAATTTTAATGTTTGATAGAACCTTAAAATATTTACTATTTAAATAACCAGTATCTGTTACTACCGCAAAGCTTTCATTAGTTTCCACATTTAATTGTTTAACTAAATAGCCTACACAATTAACAGTATCATGACTTAATTCAATTGGAACTATTGATAAATCTCCAACATCATATCTAGTATCTTTTTCAATAAAGGTATGAGGTAAAGTAGATAAGAAATTCTTATTTCTTTCATCAATGACATTAAATGATAACTTGTCAACATATAAATGAGCTTTAGTATGTACTAATAATTTACCTAAATAAGCAACATGATCACTATGTTCATGAGTTACAAATAACGCATCTACTTCTTTTAAATCAATATGATGTTCTTTAAGCTTAGTTTTTACTTGCAGTAAACTAATACCTGCATCTATAATAATTTTGGTGGTAGCTGTTTCAATATAAGTACAATTACCCCTGGAACCACTACCGATAATTATAATCTTCATAATTTTATACCATCATTATATTATACCATTTTTAACATCTTTTTTCAAATTATAGTATATATAACTCTTAAATCTAAATAAATTATAAAAGCAAAACTTCAGATAAATTTCACATTAGAAAAAAATATTAAAAAAACAAGGTAAAAAAGGGCTTTTTTAAGACCCATCTATCTTGAAAAAAAGGGGTAAATTTGCTATAATATTAACGTTATTGAACTGATATAACTAATAAATTTAGAAAGGAAAAAAACATGTTAAAGAAAATTTTACCAGTTGGTATTGGTATCGTACTTATTGTTCTAATTGCCTTAACGGTTACATTAATCAAAAAAGGTAATAACAGAACTCCTAGTATTACTGATGCTGACAAAACTTATGTAAGTTATGAAAATTTAAATGTAACTTACGATCGTGTCTATAACTATATGAAAAATGGTTATGGTACAGCTGAACTTCTAACAATGGTTGATGAAAAACTTTATGAAGCTGAAATGGCAGCAATCGATGTAAATAGTGAAGATTATATTAACTATGTAAAAGACCAAGTATTTAGCTCTCATGATTTTACAGATTTGACTGTTAAAGAAACAGAAGAATTACAAAAGAAATGGGATGATTTAATCATCTCTATGAAGATGACTGGTGTTGTTAAAGCATCAGACGTTGATGATTCAAACTTTACTAACGAATCAAGTAATGTTTGGAAGATCGTAAAGGATTATTATAAACTATCTTACGCAAGAACAGAAAGTGCTAAGAAAGCTTATTGGAATCGTTATCTAAAAAATAGAAATGATGATAATCCATTCGATATGACTAATAAGGAAGATGCTGATAACAGTATTGAAGCTTATTTTAAAGCTAATTATACTGGTAAGGTAGTTGGCTTATTTATTCCATTCTTAAGTGAAAAAGAAGCATTAGCTGCTATGGAAAAACATGGTGTTAATGTTGATTCTAATGTTCTTCCAAGTAATGATGGTTGGGTTAAATCATCTTATGATTACTATTCTAAAGCAAAAGTTGAAGATAGTGATAAGATGAGTTATAAAGAAGTTGTTGAAGCATTCTTTGCTATGTACAATGATGCATACAAATACTTAAATGATGGTAATGACATTCTTACTCCTACAAGCTATACTGAACAAGAATTAGCAAAACAAACAGCATATACTGTTTCTAAAGCAATTAAAGATGCATTTAGTGCTCATTCAGAATATGGTATTTCTGTAACTCTACCTACAACTGTAGCTGTAAATGGTGGAAATGAAGCAACTATTCTTTGGGCTGTTAGCAATTCTACTTATGGTAAAGTAAATGAAGCTGGTAATGTTGTTAGTGCTGATTTCACTAAAGTAGCTGATTCAGAAACTGAAATTAATCTTAATTTAAATTTCTCAGTTAAATATGGTGATGAAACAGTAACATCAAGCTTATCAATTATTTGTGCTTGTAAACGTGATGAAGCTGATCCTTCAATCGTTTCTAATAAAGATAGTGCTATTACTGAAGTAGCTGTTGGTGCTGTTGATAAATTCATGGGTTATAAATTAAATGCTGATATGTATAGTGATGAATATTTAGAAGCTTGTGATAACCTATTCCGCTTCATCTGGACTGCTGAAGATGCTAAAGCAATTAACGCAACATTAGCTGATTATTTAACAGTATCATCTACTAAACTTGTATTATCTGATAATCCATCTGAATTATATAAATCATATACAGTAAGTCCAGTTTCTATTGGTGATTATTATTTCTTAATCTTAAAATTAGAAAATCAAGAACAAACTGATTTATTTGAAAAAGATGCTGATGGTAATAATAAGACTGATGATAATGGTAAATATATCATTAAAGATCAAGCATTATATGATGAAATTGTAGAAAAGAAAAAGGAAGCTTTATTAACTGAAAATGCTCTTAATGAAATGAGCTATGTTAAACGTTATGAAGCTGGTCTAAAGATTTATGATGCTTATATTGAAGCAATCTATGAATATGAATATAAGAATTTCTACGAAACTACTCTATCAACTACTGATTACAACAAATATGAAAAGACTAAGAAGAATAAGAAAGCATTAGTTGCTGAATTCAAAGTTGGTGATAATAAAGTTGAAATCAGTGCTGATGATTTATTCAATCGTATGGAACCTAAATATGCAGGTACTGCTGTATCTACATTCTTAGAAAATTATAAATTAATTGCTGATGAACATTTCAATAGTGTTTATAATCCATATACTAATAAAGTATTAGATGAAACAAGCTATAAAGATTTATTAACATCTGAAATCTCTACTTTAAAACAAAACTTTGAAGCAGATTATTTCACTTATTCATATCTATCTTATTATGGCTTTACTCCTAACTTCTCAAGTGATTATGGATGGCAAAAATTTATTAAAGATTATTTCAATGCATATTCAGATCAAGAATTATTAACTACTTCTTCTTATGGTGGAACTATCTATTCTGATGCGTTAGCATTAATTACTGATGAATCTTATACTGAAGATGATTTATTAGCTAAGATGCAAGAAGCTAGTGATAAATGGTTTAGCTTATCAGTTATCAATCTAATTGTATCTATTGATACTAATTATAATGCTAATTCATCTGATTCTAATTCTGCTACTATCTCAATGGAAGAAAAAAATAATTGGACTGATAAACAAATTGAACTTGCTAAAGAATTAGCATCATTCTTCTTCGAAGTTGCTCCTCAAACTAATGGATCAACTATTGCAGAACAATTAACTGCTCTAGTAACTCTTTATAAGAATGCATCTAATGAATACAATGAAACCGATTGGAATGCATCTAGACTTGCTAATGCATCAATCTATGATTACAATTACTTTGGTAAATATAAAGCTCAAGGCTTAAATGTTAAATTTGAAACAGCTAATACTTATACATCTACTTCTTCAATTGTTGATGAATTTAAAGAAGAATGTGTTAAATTATGGAATAAAGCAGAATCTCTTGATTTAATTGGTAAGACATTTGATGAACCATTAATGTGTGATGAAGCCTTCTTTACTGATTATGGTCTACATTATATAGGCGCAATGTCAGCTGATAAGAAACCTGAACTTCCAACAGTTAATGAAATCAAATTATATCGTGCTTCTAAATTATTAGAAGATGCTGAAACTGCTGCTAAGACTGCTCAAGAAAATATTGATAAATATAAAGAAAGTGGTTATAATACAACATCTTATGAAGCATCTAAACGTCTTGCAGATGCTAAAGTAGCTAAATATCAAGCAGAATGGAATAAATTACTTGAAACTCTTGGTCTTGAAACTGCATATGAATTAGATGCTGAAGCAAAGACTAAGCTTGATGCATGGTATGCTGATAGTGAAAAAGCTATTGAAGGTGGTACTAGTGTTACTAGAATCTATATTCAATTTATGCGTGATAAGATGTCAAATATTACATTTGATGCTTCCGCAAAATTAAATAATACTTCATTTGCTGAATTTGTTGATTTACTAGAAGAAGCATGTGATCATGCTGATAATGAATAGGAGGTAAAAAGAGATGAAATTAATTAAAAAGATCTTACCTATATTTATCTTACTTATCGCAATTCTAACAATTGTAAGTTGTAAGAAAAATAATTCTAGTACAAGTTATTCATATCCTAATCCAGTTCCTCTATATAATAGTGAAGATACTTATCTTACTGTTGGTAATTTAAAAGTATCTAAGAAGAGTGTTTATAACCGTCTATTAAATAGTTATGGTAAAGAAACATTAAAGAATCTTCTTGATGATAAATTATTACCTGCATTAAGTACTGAAGATCAAGCTGAATTTGATTTATATCTAGATAATTTAATCTATGGTAGTGATAAGGAATCATTATCACCTGAAGAATTAAATGATAAATTAGATAGCTTTAAGAATGCTGCATTAACTCTTGGATTAAAGATTGATGATAGTGAAAAAGATGATTCATTATATTATGTAAATTATTATAAGCTTCAATATCGTCGTGAAGTTTACGCACTTAAAAAATTAGCTGAAGAAATCAAAGCTTCTTTAGATAATGAAGATACTGAAGATGATAAATTAACTGATAATGATTATGTATCATTTGTTAATTCTAATTTCCATAAGCATTATAATTTAGTTCTTGTTACATTTGAATCTCGTCAACAAGCTTTAGATGCATTAAAAGCTGCTGGTGTTAAAACAGAAAATCTTGTAGCTGAATGGACTAATGCATCTGATACTAAATTAACTAAAGATGAAATTAAGAATGTTTTCTTATCTATGTATCAAGCAACAACTAATAAAACAGGTGAAGTAACTTCTTATACATATAATGAATTATGCAAGGTTGCTGCTACATCTACTCAAGATAAGACAATTGCTAATCGTGTTGCTAAATTATCAACTGAAGAATTAACTAATGCTTATACTCATGCTCCTGCAGCATATAGTGGAAGATGGTTCCTAGCATTCCTTGATTCAACAAGTGATGAATATTTCTTAGATTCAAATCCTGCTAAAACTCTTGCAGCAAGTGCTGTTAAAGAATTTAATGCTGATGGAACTGTTAAAGAACTTACTGATGAAGCTAAAACTGAATTATTTGATTTAGTAGTTAAAAATCAATTAAATAGTAGCACATCAAATCATGATAATAATGTAACTCGTTATTTAAATGAATTAAGACAATCTAAGAATCTTGAAATCTTTAGTGAAGCTATTGAAATTCCTTATAAGACTGATTATGAATCTGCATATTCTTCATTAAGTATTACTGATTATGCATCATTCAAAGAAACTACTAATACATCTAGTGATGTTGTAGCAAAGACTGATGAACTATCAATCTCTGTTGAAGATATGTATAAAGCTTTAACTGATAAATATGGTGTTCTATTATCACTATTATTCGTACAACAATATGTATTATTAAATAGTGAATACAATAAAGTTATTGATTATGCTACTCTTGAAGTAAAAGATCAAGAAAAATATAATACTTATGTAACTGCTGATTATACTACATATAAAGAAGCATTTGAAAGTGGAAACTTTGAAGCTAATGGTTATCCTGCAGCTTATGGTTGGGAAAACTTCATGCGTGATTATTTAGGTGTAACAAGTGAAAAAGAAATCGTTACTGATTTCAATGGAACATTATATGATGATGTTTTAGCATTATATACTGAAGCAATCTATCTTGCAGAAGTTGGTGATGTTGAATTAGTTCTTCCTGATGGTGCTGATGATTATGCATTAACATCTCCTAAATGGGAACGTAATTATGGTGTTCTTGCAAAAGACAGTGTTAAAGAAGGTACTACTCCAACAATAAGTCTTGCTATGAGCAAGGATGATATTAAGAATGTAGCTAAGAAACATGATACTGATGATAAAGAAATCGAATATAAACCAGAAGATTATTATGGACATTTCTTAGTAACTTATACTAATACTGAAGGTAATGAAGTAACAATCATTACTGATGTTGAAAAAGACCAAGCAGTACTTGAAAAAATGGCTGAAATCTATAATGCATCATTTACTGCTACTGTATCAAGTGTTTATGCATATGTTGATAATAACCATGATGGTGTAGCTGATAATATTGATGACAATGATGAATTAAAGAATAAAGCTAAAGAATTAGTAAATCTAGTTTGGAATCAAGCTTATTATAAATATTCTCAAGAAGTAGCTGATAAGACTTATCCTCGTCAATCAGCAAGTGATTATATTGCTGCAGCTGTTAGAGCTTACGCAACATCAAATGATCCTATGTGGGAAACTTACAAACAAGCTGGATTCAGATTAGGTACTACAACTGGTACATCATATTCAAGAACAACTGATGCATCTGATGAATTAAAAGCTACAGTTAAAACTATGTGGGCTGATCTTAAAAATATGTCTTCATCAGTTATGGGTCAAACAATTGATCCAATCTATCGTTGGGTAGAAAATGATGTTGTTCACAATGTTAAAGCTATGGAATTTGCTGATCACTATGAAGCTGTATATAGTAAAAATGCTTATTATCGTTTAGTTGTTACTAAAGCAACTTCAATCACAGCTTATACTTATACATCTACAACTATTTCGCAAACTCCAAATTACTATTTATATACTCAATATAAATTAGATACTGACAAACGTGAAACAAATGTTTATTGTTCTAGTCAATTTACTAGTTATTATACTCCAGCAATTAGTGAATTAGCATCATCATCTATTGCTAATAAGAAATTATTAGAAGATGCTAAAGCATTACTTGCAAGTGTAACATTCAGTTCAAATAATGATGCAAATATTGCTCAATTAACTAAAGTTATTGATGCAACATTAGACGCATACAATTAATATACAAAAACCCTATCACATCAAAGTGATAGGGTTTTTTATATCTATATATTTTCAGGATCTACTCCCAATTTTACAAGGAGTAATCTAGATGCTAAATATACATCATCATTCCATTTTATGTAGTACTTATCTTGATGAATTAATTCAATTTTTAATTCCATAATATAATGTTCTTCATATTTTTTTAATAATATATAATTATCAGGATTATCACTAGATATATCTAGTTCAACTTTTTCTCCAAGTAAATCATCTAAATTATAATTATGAATAATTCCAGTCTCACCATCAAAACTATATATAATATCTTTATATACTGTTTTTTTATAGAAATAATCTTCTCGATAGAATCCACCACGAAGACCCATTAAATATATTACTTCTGGATTATCCATTGTACTTGCATAATAAGCTCTCTTAAAACTCAAAGAAATTAATTTTTTATTCGAATTGGTTTTTACAATTTGAGAACTATATATATATGATATGCCGTTATATTCAATTCCTCCATCTATATTTTGTATTTTGTTAAATTTCGGAATATTAATTATAACTTTAACTAATAATAATACTATTACTATTATAACAATTATTATACAAATCTTTTTCTTTCTAGTCATTATTATTCACCAAAGCAGTTTCATTTAATTAATCAAATAATCACACACATCAAAAAAATATGATGATGGGCAATAATATTTAACATCATCATCATGACATTTTACAACAAGATAATATTGCTCTTTTTTGATTAAATATAATTCAATATAATAATATACATCATTTCCAATACTATTAAGTCTCATCTTAAATTGGCTATATTGTTTCCAATCTTCAATATCTAAATCCACATTTTCTTCAATTAGATCATTAAATGTACAATTCCCTAAATGAGTAATTATTCTCAATTCGGAATCAGAATATAAATAAAATAACATTTCAATATTTTTATAATCAATATCTTCTCTAAAATATAAATATGGATCAATAATGACAGAATTTGTATAATAAATTATTGATTTAGGATTTTCTCTCTCATTTGATCTATAAAATTTTTTTCTTCTATGAAATCCATAATAACGAGAAATTATTATTCTTTTGCCACTATAATATTGATACTGACACTCCTCAGCATATACATAATTATTTTCATGATAAATAAATATATTATCATTTATTCTATATATTTTATGTAAGCCGCACCAATAAATGAGCCATCCAATAACATACAATAATACTAGTGAAAGTAATACTAATAATACAATTTTTTTTTGCCTATCTTTTTGTAAATTCATACATATCACCTTATACTATATCTACTTAAAAGTCGATCCAATGCATTATCCAATAAATAAGAATATGTTCCACCGGAACCAGCGCCTTTAAAAATCCTATATTTTTCTAAATATCTAGGTATAATTAGTTTAAATCCAAAAACAAGAAATGGATTATAAATGGATAGCGCTATAATATTTGTTAAGATATAGCTATCCTTATTATTAACAAACAATGCGTAATTTAATGTCCCATGAACATAATGCGGGCAATTATAAAAAATTAAACAATAGGATTTATTTTTATATTCTTTACCAATATATAAATTTGCAAATTCTTTAATTTTTGAATAATCGCCTATCAAATAATAATAAATATAATGTTCACTAGTCTTCACTTCATTATAATCAGAATACTAATTATTTATTGGTTGATTCATAGTTTAAAAAACTATTTATTGCTTCTAACAATAACACATTATATTCTTCTTTAAACTGTAATATCAATCCCGTTTCATCATCTTCAACAAAAAATTGAATTGAACCATCATCTTTATAATATAATTTTCCAAAAGAATACTCCAAAAATGGAGTCAGGTTAAAACTAATATGAAAGAAAGAATCATCAAAACGA
>ONHH01000094.1 GCA_900317575.1 uncultured Bacillota bacterium
ATTTCATTGCTTTAATTGGGCGATTAACTAAAACTATTTTCTTATTTGCATCTCTTATTAAATGAAAAGGCCTTAATTCTCTTTGCATAACGCAAATGATATAATCTCCTTTTTTATAGAATTCTATATTTTTGTAGAATAAGAAAAAATTTGCCAATTAATTTATACATTATTATCTTTGTTGCATCATAGTCAAAAAGCATTATAAAAATAACATTTTCTAGTCTGTTCTAATGAGCACACAACATATGAAAAAGACTAACACTATTGTTTCAGTGTTAGCCTTATTTGTCACATTATTTTGATGCTTACATAATAAAAAGGCTCAATATTGATGCGAAAATATAATTGTTGATATCTTGCCTGCTCTAATTAGTTAGATATGTTCATGCATCATCTCAAAAGATACCTTTGCAGCATCTTTTTCCATATTACAATCTAGATAATAGAAATTAGCATATTTGATTAAAGAATCAATACTCTTAAATAATAAATCTTGTTTTTCTTCATCTTCGGGAATTACAATTTGAGTAACTAAACTAGACATTACATTACTCTTATTCATCATGATAATTCGATTTAATTTACCACGATGAAGAAAACAAATAGATCTTAAAGGAGCCTTAGTATTATTTCCAAATCCTTCTTTACCATTCCATGGAGTACCATAAGCATAAGGAATATTATCAATAATTCTAATGATTGGTTTATCACCATTAATAAAAGATACTCTATCTTTTAAATATTCACACCATAATTTACAATGAGTAGTTTTACCAGTACCACTTCTAGCTAGAAAGGCGTAAGCCATATCATCTACTTTAAGAATGGATGAATGAAGAACAAATCCATCATATTTAATGATTTCATCACTAATCTTTCTTAATACCGCAATACTTTCTAAATATTCATTAGGTTGCTTGAATTCATCAAATTGTTTTTCATATTCTAAATCATTATCACTAATAGATATTTCAAATTGATAATTATTAGTATTTATGATATAATTATTACATAAATGTTGGATATAGTGATAACGATTATTAATTTTAATATTTAAATCAGCTAATTTAATTATAAACATAGATTCACCATTTAAATTAATTCTAGTTATATTATATCAAAATATTGAAAGAGAGGAAAAGAAAATGAAAAAATATTTGGGAGTAGTATTTTTATTATTTCTATTGTTTACACTTTTTAGTTGTCAAATCAAAGAAGATGAAACTAAAAAGAATTATCATTTAAGCTTTGATGAAATAAACGAAAAAGTGGAATTGGGAATTACTTTCCGTGATAATTATCAGACTAAGGGAGTATTAGTTGGCAGGACTGAAGAATTAAATATTGATCATTATTTATTAAAGATTGAAAATAGTTCGAAAATTGATTATAAAGATCTCGATGATTTAGAATATTATTTTAGACCATATTATCTAACTAATGATGGATATAGCTATGATGAAGTGCAATATATTAATTTCTATGAAGAATTTTTAACGCTTAATCATCTTCCAAAAATTGCGGTAAAAATCTTAGAAAATCATAATTATATTGCGGAATTAAGAATTAATCTTAACACAAAAGATTATGCCGCAACATCATCTGATTCTAGATTCAATCTAAATGTTAGAAGCGATAGTCAATATACTTATATCTATGTTGACTTTGCCGCAAATACTGGTTTTAAATTCTATCCTAATTCGATTTTATATATCAATGATAAAGAAGTTACTAGTGGCTATATTGTAGATAAAGACTTAACTAAGGCAACATATAAAACAAAGGATCCTAATTGGAGCGATGTTTATTAAAAAAAATTATAAAAATCTTTGACTTAAAGTTAACTTTAAGGTATAATAGATTGAGAGGTGAAATTGATGACAATTAAGGATGTCGCTAAAGCTTACGGCATTACTGAATCTAGCCTTCGATATTATGAACAAATTGGTCTTTTAAAACCAATTAAAAGAATCAATGGTATCAGAGTATATGATGAAGAAGATTTAGAAAGAATTAAAAGAATTATTTGTCTAAGATATGGTGGATTAACGATTGAAGAAATTCAAAGATATCTGTTACTTCTTAGAAAAGACATTAAAGCTGAAGAAGAAATGCTAAAAATTCTACTCGATCAAAAAGAACGATTACTCAAACAAAAAAATTTAATCGATGATGCGTTAGAATATTTAGACATTGAAATCAAAAAATATATTAAGTAGCTTCGAAAGAATTATTTCTTTTTCTATTATAATTTAGTTGACAATAGAAATATTGTCAGTTGATTGCTAGCCACTATTATTTACTCCCTTACTTACAATATACTCCTGGCAGCAATCAATGTAGAAATCTACTCTTAAATTTCTTTAATTTAAGAGTTTTTTTTATTGTCTAGATATCAATAATATGGTATAATTTTAATGTAGAGGCAAGATAAGATGAATAAATCATATAAGATTTTATGTAGTAAATTATTAGATACAGGTAAGCGTAACAAGCTTATCAATTTTTCGCATACCATGCGCAGCATTGAAATCTTATATCCTAGTATTGATAATGTCTTTGAAATGCTAAATAATGGGACTACTCTATCAATCTTTGATATTGATAAAGATATTGATAATATTAAAGAAGATTTAAAAAAGAAAAATCCTACTAAAAATGATGTCTATAATGAATTAAAGAATGATATTAAAAAGAATCAATTATTACTTTATAGTGAAAATTATTTAGCTAATACCCTACTTTCTAATATAAGAAGAGTAAATAAAAAAATATATGATGAACAAGGTATTAATGTCTTATATTTAGTTCTAGGATTCTTAGAATGGAAAGATAAGAAAAAAGGAGAAATCTTAAAATCGCCTTTAATTCTCTATCCAATCCATCTAGATTATAATAAGGGTAAATATACTATTACCCCATTAGGTGATGATTTCATCACTAATCCAACTTTAATTGTAAAATTAAAGAATGAAAATAATATCGATTTTCCACTCTTTAGAGATCCTAATGGAACAAGCTTTAATCAATTAGAAGAAGATCTTGAAACTTATTATAATTTAATTGAAGATACTTTTTCTAAAAATAATTTTGTAGTCATTAAAGAAATGGCTATTGGTACCTTCTCCTTCTTAAAAGTTAATATGTATGAAGACTTAATTAACCATGAAGAAGAAGTAATGTCGAGCATTCTAATTCGTAAATTAATCGATCAAGAAACTCTAGAAGATAAGAAACAAACCAATAATATTAAAGATGTAAAAGTTGATTTATCAACGGAATTATCTTTACATAATGTCGTAGATGCTGACTCTAGTCAAATGGAAGCTATTCTTAAAACTCTAAATGGTGAAAGCTTAGTTATTCAAGGACCTCCGGGAACTGGTAAGAGTCAAACTATTACGAATATTATTGCGGAGAACATGTATCAAGGCAAGAAAGTATTATTTGTATCAGAAAAACTAGCTGCTTTAAATGTCGTATATAATAATTTAAATAAGGTCGGTCTAGGTAAATATTGTCTAGAACTTCATTCCAATAAAACGAATAAACGTTTAGTTTTAGATGAATTAAAACAAATCCTAGAATCACCTAAAGAAACAATTAATAATAAAGCTGATAAAGCTTTAGCAGAATTAAAAGAAGATAAATTATTATTAGATGAATATGCGTTAGCTATTAATAAAAAACAATCACCAATCAATAAATCAATCTTTGAAATGATTAGTGATATTAAAGAATATACAAATTATTATAAATTTGATTTTGTAATTCGTAATATTTCTTCAAAAGATCAATCATATTTTAAGAAAGCTATTCAAACTCTTAAAGCCTTTGTTAAATATCAAGATACAATTGGCTATGATTATCATAAGAATAATTGGTATGGCTTATCTTTAAGAAATATTGATTATGAAGATAAAATTAAATTAGAAGAAAATCTTAAAGCTTTCTATTCATATCTAGATAAGCTTGAAATCTATATTGAATTATTAAATGATGATTTAAAACTTAAAATTAATACTTTTGATAAAATAGAATATTATTTACCATTTATTAAATCCATATCTAAATTAAGTCTTATTCATAAGAATCTCTTTGATAAAGATAAATTAAAAGAAATCATTTCTTTAATTAAGAAATATAATCAAGATAAAATCCAATATGATGAAGCATATTTTCGCATTGGTGAAATTTATAAATTAGATATTTATGAAAATGATCTAAATCAAATATATGAAGATTTTATTAATAAATATCAAGGCTTCTTTAGATTCTTAAATAAAGGTTATAAGAAATATGTCAATCTTTTAAAAGGATATCAAAAAGATTCTAAACAACGTTTAAACTATAATAATTTAGTTGAATTATTAAATTTTGGAAGAATTAAACAAAAACTGCAAATAGAATTAGAAACAACTAATAAGAAAGTTCTTCAATATTTAGAAATTGATGAAAAGAATAATTTAAATTATCCTAAATTAGAAATAGAATTAAATGATGTAGCTACTAATTTCCCAACTAATTATAAATCTTTATCGACTAAGAATCTTGATATTCTTAATGATATTGAATCAAGATGCTCGGAATTTATTAAATTCTATAAGAATACCGATGCGGAAAGATCAATTAAAAATGATTTACAAGAAAGCTTCTCAAGAAAAGTCCTCGATTTCAATAATGTTGAATTTGATAATTTATTTGAAAGAATTGGTAACGCAATTAAAGATTTTGCGTTAATTGATCATTATGTAAGCTTTAATTGTTTAATCGATGAATTATCATTTAATGATTTATTAGATTATGTCAATAAATGTATTACTAATCGAATTGAAAAAGATTATATCATTTATAATTACGCCTATCTTTTCTATTATGAATGGGTAATGTATGCGGTTGGAAAAGAAAAGATTATTAATGATTCTAATCGTATTAAATTAGATAATGAAGTAGAGAATTTTAAGAAGAATGATATTAATAAATTAAATATCTCTAAAGCTCTAATCTCTCAAGTATTATCTAGTAAACGTCCTAATGTTCAAACGGCAGTTAGAGGTAGTCAATTATCTGATATTATAAAAGAGATGAGTAAGAAAACTAAGGTAAAACCTTTAAGATTACTTTTAAAGGATGATTTTAATATCATTCAAGAAATTAAACCATGTTTTCTTATGAGTCCTTTAAGTGTATCTACTTATCTTACAGCTGATACATCTAATTTTGATATGGTCATCTTTGATGAAGCATCACAAGTATTCCCTGAAGATGCGGTAGGAGCAATCTATCGATCTAAACAAGTAATCATTGTTGGTGATTCTAAACAAATGCCACCAACTACCTTTTTCCAATCAACTTATGATGATGTTGAATATGATGAAGAAGATGATGATACAACTGCTGGATTTGAATCAATCTTAGATTTAGCATCAGCATGCTTCCCACAAACTCAATTATTATGGCATTATCGTAGTCAAAGTGAAGAATTAATTGATTTCAGTAATAAAGAATTCTATCATTCTAAATTAATTACTTTCCCAGAAAGTAATCCATCAAGACCCGGTTATGGTAATGTAATTTATTATGTTGATAAAGCTATCTTTGATCGTAAGAAACATCAAAATCAAAAAGAAGCCGAAAAAGTAGTTAAAGTGATTTTTGAACAAATCAAACGCTATCCTGAAAGAACGTTAGGTGTTGTTGCATTCTCGGTTGCGCAAGCAGATTTAATTGAAGAATTAGTTAATAAACAATCAATCAGTAAAAAACAAGAATTATTAGATAGTGTTAATTTCTTTGTCAAAAATCTTGAAACTGTTCAAGGTGATGAAAGAGATACTATTATTTTCTCAACTGCCTATGCTCCTGATAATACTGGTAAATTCATCAATAATTTTGGACCACTTAATAAAGAAGGTGGCGAAAGAAGATTAAATGTTGCGGTAACGAGAGCGAGATGTCAAAATATTATTGTTACATCTCTTCATTCTACAGATATCTCTAAAGATGTTCAAAATGGAGGACTTGCTTTAAAGAATTATCTATCATATGTTGAAACATCTAATACTCTTTTTGCTTCAAACTTCATGGAAGAAGAATTTGATACTTATCTAATTAAAGATATCCGCTCATCCTTAGAAAGAAAAGGATATCAAACTGAATCAAGAGTAGGTAAGAGTGAATATCGAATTGATATTGCTGTTAAAAAGGATGGTAAATTCCTACTTGCTATTGAATGTGATGGACCAAATTATTATAATTGTAAGACATCTTCAGAAAGAAATCGTCTTCGTGAACAAGTATTAAACAAATATGGTTGGTATTATTATCGTATTTGGTCAGTAGATTGGTTAAGGAATAAAGATATTGAAATTAATAAATTAATTAAATATCTTGATAAGATAGCTACTAAAGGTGATATTGAAATTCAAGATGAAAAAATAAATAATGATTTCATAAAAACGGAAAAACAAGAAATCAAAGATATCTTTGATAAGATAAATGAAGAAGAAAAAGAAATAGTCTTTGATAAATATGTTCCATATCGTGTAGATAATAATGGTTTAGTTATGAAAGAATTATATAATTTAATTGATCAAGAAGCACCGATTACTTTTGAATTAATTGTTAAAAAATGTATGAATCTCTTTAGAAGAAGTGAAATAAATGATGACTATCGTAAATTAGTCAAGAATTATTTAAAGAAAAATCCTGAACAAATTTTTCTAGTTAATAATGATTATTACACAACTGATAAAGAAAGAGAAATTAAATTAAGAGTACCACGTAGAGAAAAAGAAGAAAGAGATGTTGATATGATCTCCATTGCGGAACTTAGCGCCGGAATGATCGTTCTAATTAAGAATAATGTCTCAATTCAAAAACAAAATCTCTATTCAGCCTTAGCTCATTATATTGGCTATCAACGTTTAGGTACGAATATCAGTAATCGTTTTGATGAAGTCTTAAATAATTTATTAGAAAAAGAAATCATTAAAATGAATGATGATTATATTATGATGAAGTAGGAATTATGAAGAAGAAGTTTTATTTAGCATTAATCATCTTTAGTTTAGTTGGACAAATAGCATGGGTTATTGAAAACATGTATTTCAATGTCTTTATTTATAAGATGTTTAATGCTAGTGCTTCCGATATCTCATTAATGGTTGCGTTATCAGCAATTATGGCAGCTCTAACAACAATCTTTATTGGCGCATTATCGGATAAATTAGGTAAAAGAAAAGCCTTCATGGTTGTTGGCTATTTATTATGGGGATTATCAATTACCAGTTTTGCTTTAATCGATACTAATATTATATCGAAGATATTTGTATCATCATCGGTAACTGCAGTTGGTATAACTTTAGTAATTATTATGGATTGTGTAATGACTTTCTTTGGTTCATCCGCTAATGATGCATGCTTTAACGCTTGGTTAACAGATTCAACAACGGAAGGCGAAAGAGGAAAAGCTGAAGGCATTAATTCAATGATGCCACTTGTCGCAATCTTGGTAGTATTTGGTTCCTTCATGGGCTTTGATACATCTAAATCATCTAGTTGGCAATTAATCTTTATTATTATTGGAGTAGTTGTAATTATTACTAGTATTATTGGTATCTTTATTATTGATGAAGCACCAATAGAAGTTGATAATAATAATAATTATTTTAAGAATGTCTTTTATGGCTTTAAACCAAGTGTCATAAAAGAAAATAAAAAACTATATATTGATTTAATTATCTTTATGCTCTTTAATGTTGCGATTCAAATCTTTATGCCATATTTGATTATTTATTATCAAGTAACATTAAAACTTGATAATTATGTACTAATCATGGCCCCCGCAATCATTCTAGCCGCAATCTTTACTTTCTTCTATGGAAGAATATATGATAAGAAAGGCTTTAATTTTACAATTCTTATATCTTTAATAATTGGATCAATTGGTTTTATTGTCTTATATATATTCAAAAATACAATTTTAGTATTTATTGGATCACTCTTTATGATGATGGGATATTTATCAGGAATGTCTATCTTTGGTGCCAGAATTCGTGATAATACACCAAAGAATAAATCAGGAAGCTTCCAGGGATTAAGAATAATCTTCCAAGTATTACTTCCAGGAGTAATTGGTCCAGCCATTGGAGCTTTAGTATTAAAAAATGCAGATATGATTACTAATGATGATGGAACAACATCATTTATTCCTAATCAAAATATCTTCTTATTCAGTTTATTAGTTATTATATTAGTAATATTAATTATTGGAATAACCATTCTAATTAATAAAAACAAGAAAGAAAATAAAGAATCATGAAAAAAAGTTTATTATTATTTCTTATTTTATTATCTATTATTACAATTAATAGTTGTAAGAAAGAAATTGAAATAATTATTGATAAATTATTAAATTATGTTTATTAATGTAGATTCCACTATTTAGTGGAATCTTTTCTTATTGCAACTTTAATTCATAAA
>ONHH01000012.1 GCA_900317575.1 uncultured Bacillota bacterium
CATCTAATTCTTTAGTTAAGTGTTCTTCATCGCCAGTTTTAATTCCATTAGTGATAAAGATTAAACCTAAATCTTCATTAAATAGCATAAAGGCCCTTAAGCCATATGCATTACCAAAATGACCAACTAACTCTTTAGAGCTATAATTATCTAATTTAATTAGCTGTAAGCCCTTCTTATGATAAGCATTATCATTTGATGAACCAACCCAATGGTCTTTCATCATATAATCAATTGTAGAAGACTTAAAGATTTCTTGATTATGATATCTTCCCTTATTCATCATCATAATCATGATTTTTTCTAAATCATGACCACTAATAAATAAACCACCGGCATAATCACTAAAATTATCGCCAATTTCAAAGATTCCTCCTTCATGTAGAGGAAATGATTTTGGATCACGATAATTAATAAAACCATTATGATATTGATAATGAGTACATAAATTATCTAAATTATTTAAATATTTCGTTCTAAAATTCGATTTAATATCTAATTTCTTAAATAATATTTCATCAATATAATCTAAAAATAATCTCTTTGTCACTCTTTCA
This sequence comes from uncultured Bacillota bacterium, assembly GCA_900317575.1. Classification (GTDB taxonomy): domain Bacteria; phylum Bacillota_I; class Bacilli_A; order ML615J-28; family CAG-313; genus UBA1737. The sequence continues at coordinate 558 of ONHH01000012.1, forward strand.
ATTAAACAAACTAATACCCCGCAGCCAAAATTACAATAATCAAAATACGTACCAGGTTTTTTGTTATGCCATAATGGAGCATAATATTTAGAGTTTTCATCAAATAATTCTTCTAATTTAATATGGATAATTCCAGCTTTATCTCCATAATAACCACGATCATTAAGACCTACATCTTTCATTGAAGATGTTTGAGTCATTAGATGTTTAATAGTAATTATATCATCTTTAAAATAAGGATTTCTTACTTTAAAGCCTAAATAATTAGATATATCCGTATCAAGATCAATCAAGGAATCTTCATATAATTTCATAATTCCTAACGCAACAATTACTTTAGAAATGGATGCTACTCTAAAAAGAGAATCAAAATTAATCTTAATCTTTTTATCAATATCACTATAACCATATAATGAATTATAAATATGATTATTTTTAACGATCGACGCAAAGCTTCCCATTATTTGATAATTTTTAAGAAAATGATTAAAATCAATATTAAAAAGATTATATTTTCTATTTATTAATTGGTCGATTGCGTGATCTATTTCTTGATAACATTTTTCAAATCTTCTTGTATACCAAGGATCTTCTATCTCTTCTTGATCAATAAAGAAGGGTAATAAAAAGATTTTATGATAAATATCATCACCAATTATTCTTTTAATATAATATTCATTTTCTTTATCCATGATATAAATATCATCATATTCTAAATAATCTTTTTTAGTAAAGATTGCGGCAAAATGACGTTCATATTTTAAATGATTATTATCCAAGACTTTCTTAACAAAGGGATAGATATCATTACCTATTTCTTCATTAGTTAAAGCTTTAGAATCAATTTGAAAATGATCAATTAATCCTAAATTAGTTAATTTATTCTTTAAGATAACTTCAGCCATGGGACTACGACAAATATTACCATGACAAAGAAACAATATTTTAATCATAATTACCTATTTCTTTTTTAATTTTGTATTTAATTCAATATATTTTTTAATCACCATAATGACATTATTATATTCATCTTTATTATTAATCGTCAATTCATCAATTAAGAAAATACGATTATCAAATAATCCTAAAGAAAAGATCGAATTAATTCTTGATCCATTCTTAATCATCTTATATTCAATTCTATCACTAGCTTCTTCATCATTACGTTTATAATCAATTGTAAAATAAGTCTGATAAAACATAAAATGATAAATAGTTCCTTCATATTCAGATAAGCTTTTAACACCTGCTTTTAGACTTCTCGTATTGATAAAAATAATAAAGATTATCGCCAAGATGGAAAAGCCAAAAGGAACATAAGCTATTTCATAATCCGTTACCGCAAAAAATAAACTGATTAAAGAAAGAACTACCATAAAAATAATTAGACCAATAAAATTCTGTTGTAAGCTCTTTAGATATCTTTTACTCAAATCTTTAGTATGAATAGTTGTATTTTCCATTAATAATGCTTCATTATTTTCCAATTAGAGCACCAACCTTTTCTTTAAATTTAGGATTATTAATAATTAATTCTTGATATAATTCTTCACCAATTAAGGTCTTAGGATGACGTCTCATCCATAATCTAATCTCATCATCACTAAAATGATTAGGATAAAGAGATGCGTAAGTCATGAATTGATAATTGAATTGAAGAACATCAATATCATGAGCAATCATCGCATTGATTGTCTTATTTTCACTCCATTCACACCATAAATCAAAATAAGAGCTATCATGATTATTAATTAATATTCCAAGAAATAAAGCTTTTCCTTCCACATCTTCTCTAATTTCATCCATTATCGTTTTCTTAGGATGAGCAATATCACCAATAATATTTTCCGCTAAATCATGAACCATAATCATATCAAGGATTTTCTTTTTATCATATTCACTTATATCATAATCATCCTTTAAATAAATCTTTGCTAGATGATACATATTAAACATATGTTCCGCAATCGATTCTTTATGATTAGTAGGAATATTAGCATTAAGCCAACCGGTTCTTTCGAGTTCATTAGATTTAGAAATGAGATTAAAAATATTATTTAAAGAATCATAATGCTTTCTACGCATTAGAAAATAGATATCAAAGATCGAATAATAAGTTTTATGATAGGCTTCATCACTGACTAAATATACCTTAATTTCACTAGAATATTGATCTTGATGAAGAAGTAATAATAAGAAGAGATACCATTTAAAATGATAACTTGCGACATCAAAACCGATACCGGTTAAAAGATATAATTCTAAATCCGGAATTAATTCTTGATATAGCTCAAGAAATTTATTTAAAAAGACTTCATCTTTTAACATTTTAATGACTAAATAATTAAAATCAAAAACATTATTATCATCATCAATTAATTTAATATTCATTAAATCTAAGATTTGATTTAAATAATTAATATCTTCTAAATTAAATCCTAGTGTTAATAAATTCTGATTAGGACGAAATAATTCCATTATTCTATCTCCCTTAATTCCTTTATAACATTGACGATATCATCATTAATTTCTAAACAATTCTTTAATCCTAGATGACTCTTATTGATTAATACTAAATTATCTCCCATAAAATAATTAATGAAAGCAGCCGCTGGATAAACAATTAAACTAGTACCAACCACAATTAAGGTATCAGCGCTTTCCATTAAAGATACTGCATCTTTTATATCTTTATCTTTTAAAGATTCTTCATATAAGACTACATCAGGTTTAATAAGACCGCCACATGAACAATGAGGAATTTTATCTAAATAATAACTTGTATCATCAAATTCTTTTCCACATCTCATACAATATGCTCTATGAACAGTTCCATGAAGTTCGACAACATTAATACTGCCAGCCATTTGATGTAAGCCATCAATATTTTGAGTGATTACACCAATTAATTTTCCTTCTTTTTCTTTTTGTGCAAAATATTCATGCGCAATATTAGGCTTTGCGGTAGGATAGACCATCTTCTCTTTAAAAAATTCATAAAAGATATCTGGATGCGACATAAAGAAAGAATGCGAAATAATTTCTTCAGGACGATAATTGGATTTTAATTTTTCATTATAAATACCATTAGCACTTCTAAAATCCGGAATTCCTGATGGTACACTAATTCCTGCTCCTGTAAAAAGAACAATTCGCTTTGATTTATCAATATTCTTTTTTAATTCTTTAATTTTGCAAGTTTCATTATTCATATATATATTATACAACAATCTTGCTACTTTTTTTATAAATTAGATTAATAGCATTTTTTTATTGTTTGTATTATAATAATCGTATGAATAAATTAAAATACCGTTTAGAATTTAATTATGAATTTATCGATAATATCAATAATATTATTAAAGATGATATTATTTCGACATCTTTTACTTCATCTCTTGTTACATATTATATATTAATCGATGAAGATAAGGTAGCTAAGATCTTTAATTATTTAAAGCTTATAACCTATAATCAAATTAAGATTTATGATCTTAATTCTGATGATGAAGAAGATATTCCTGTTGGAACTGATAAACCACTAGGATCAAAAGAAGCAATCGACGAGAATTAAAACAAAGTCCTTAAGAATTATTCTTAAGGACTTCTATTTTATTATTTTAGTTTAGGGCCAGCCTCAATTACTTCTTTTGGCATATTAGGATATTTCTTTTGGAAATTATCGATAAACATTTGTGCTAGTTTATTTGCTTGTTCGTCATATGCTTTCTTATCTTTCCACATTCCTCTTGCGTCTAATTTTTCATCAGGTACATTTGGACAAGATGTAGGATAATCAACATTAAATACATCATGATGTTTGAATTCAACTTTATCAAAGCTACCATTTAATGCAGCAGTAACCATTGCACGAGTATATTTAAGATCCATTCTCTTAGCACCATCAGCAGCACTTCCACCTGCCCATCCAGTATTAACTAGATATACTTTAGTACCATATTTATCTAATTTATCACCAAGCATCTTTGCGTAAACACTTGGATCCATTGGCATAAATGGTTCACCAAATAGAGTAGAGAATGTAGGTTGAGGTTCTGTTATACCTCTTTCAGTACCCGCAAGCTTTGATGTAAAGCCAGTAACGAAATGATACATTGCCGAATTTCTTGATAAACGTGAAATTGGAGGAAGAACACCAAAGGCATCAGCAGTTAAGAAAATAACTACTTTAGGTACACCACCAACACTAGGGATTGCGGCATTATCAATGTAATTGATTGGATATCCAACACGAGTATTTTCAGTTAATGATCCATCATCAAAATCAAACTCTCTTGTTTCTTCATCAAGAATTACATTTTCAACTAAGGAACCAAATCTAATTGCGTTATAGATATCTGGTTCTTTTTCTTTAGATAATTTAATACATTTAGCATAGCATCCGCCTTCAATATTGAAGACGCCATCTGGACTCCATCCATGTTCATCATCACCGATTAACATACGATTTGGATCAGCTGATAGAGTAGTCTTACCAGTTCC
>ONHH01000129.1 GCA_900317575.1 uncultured Bacillota bacterium
AAAAATATATGGATTAGTATTTGCTCCTTCAGAATCTGATATTGGCCAACCATTTTCTAAACTAATATCTCCTGATTCATTTTCTAAGTAGATACTTAAACAAGCAGTTCCTATTACATTCTTGTTAGTTTGTTTTTTGGTAATTCTAAATCAAAATTTTTAAGTTATTTTCCATAATGATTCTCCTTTATTCTGAATTAATTATTCAAAACTATAACTATAATAGTCAATCGTTATTAAAACAATTAAAAAAAATTGACATATAGAATGTCAATTTTTATTCAAATAATTTATTATATATTTCTTTATAATTGGATACTCCAATAATATTTAAATGATCAACTATCTTATTATCCAAAGCATCTAATTCATCCATATTAGCTTTAGGAATAAAAATAGTTTTTATTCCGTTATTATAAGCTCCAATTATCTTTTCTTTTAATCCACCTATTTTTAATATATCCCCGTTTAGAGTTATTTCACCCGTCATTGCGATATCAAAACTAACTTGTTTTCCTAAAATTAAACTCAACAACGAAGTTGTTATGGCACTTCCAGCAGAAGGCCCATCCTTAAAAATTGCTGAAGATAAAAAATTTATATGAATATCGCTCTTATCTAAATTAAGTTTAATTTTAAACAACTTCTGATTAGCTTTAATATAACTTAATGATACTTTAATACTTTCTTCAATTATTTTACCTAAATTACCTGTAGAATTAATTTTACCTTCGCCATCATAGATAATAGATTCAATTGGCAATACTTCTCCTCCTAAAGAAGTATAAGCTAAAGCATTAACAACTCCTGGCGATATTGTTTTTATATTTGTTGACTTATCAAAAATCTTACTACCCAAATACTTAGATATATCATTTTTCTTGATAGTTATTTTTATATCAAATTTTTCCAAGTATGATTTAGCAATTATCTTACGAACTATTTTAGATATATTTCTCTCTAAATCCCTTACCCCAGATTCTCTAGTGTAATTATTAATGATGACTTTAATAGCCTCATTACTAAATTTAATTTCATTTTTAATTAAATTATCTTTAAATATTTTTGGAATAATATAATCATTAGATATAAATAGTTTTTCATCTAAAGAATAACCATTAACATCAATTATTTCTAAACGATCTTTTAAAGCCTCGGGAATATCATTAATATTATTAGCTGTTAAAATAAATAAAACATGAGACAAATCAAATGGAACTTCTAAATAATTATCAACAAATTTATAATTTATATTACTATCTAAAATATCAAGTAAAGCATTAGCAGGATCTCCTTTAATATCTTTACCCATTTTATCTACTTCATCAATTAAAATAACTGGATCCAACACCCCACATCTTTGCATTGCCATAATTAGTTTACCAGGAGATGCACCTACATATGTTCTTCGATGGCCTAATAATTCTGATGGATCATTTAGCCCCCCTACACTGATCTTATAAAACTCCTTTTTTAACGATTTAGATACTGCATAAGCAAAAGATGATTTACCTACTCCTGGAGGACCTACTAAACAAATAATAGGACTTTTAGCATCTGGATTTCTTTTCTTGGTAGCGATAAATTCAATAATTCTTTCCTTTAATTCTAATAATCCATAATGACTCTTATTTAGGGCTTTAGATATATTAATCAAATTAGTTTCTTTTTTACCGTAGTTATTCCATGGTAAAGATAAGAAAGTATCGATATAATTTCTTAAAATAGCCACCTCAGGTGATGTAGATAATGTTTTAGAATATTTATCTATTTCATGTAAAATATGTTTTAAAGACTTTTCATCCAACTTTAATTTATGAGCTTTATTAATAAATTCCTGATATTCTTCTTCCTCTTCTTCACCAAGTAATTCTTTAATTTGATTTAATTTTTCTTTTAAAATAAATTCTCTTTGATTATCTTCTAAAGAAGTTTGTAATTTATCTTCAATTGTTTCATCCAATTTAATAACTTCTAATTCTAAATTTAAATCTTCAATTAATTTATGAGCTCTATATAAAGGGTTTATTTCTTGCATATAAAATAATTTTTGTTCAATGGATAATTCTAAGAAAGTTACTATTAAATCTGTAAATTTATAAAAATTATTAGTATTACGTGCCTTTGATAATATGTCATTAGAAAGTTCAGGAGATAAATTAACATACTCTTCAAGTAAAGAAAAAACTTTTCTTCTTAAAGCCATTTCCTCTTCTTTAGCAAATAAAGGTAAAATAACTTCTTTAGTATCACATTCCAAAATATATTTTAAGGAATTGTTATTATAAAAGCTTTCTGCTTTTACCCTTCTTATACCTTTTAATGTTATTCTAACATTTGAATTAGGGAGAATAATCCGACTTATAATTGTTGCTTCAACACCTATTTTAGGTAAATCAGAAACATCCGGATTTTCTTCTTTTTGATCTATAGGACAAAGAACTAATACTTTCTTATTATATTCCTTAAAAGAAAGATTAATTATTTTTTTGCTAATATCGTTGTTTAATTCAAGTTTTACTTCCTGACCTGGAAAGATTACAAAGCTTTTTAAAAGTAACACAGGTAGTTTATTCAAGTTGTATCACCTCCAAAATCAGTAATTGTTTTTTATTATATACTATATATTTTTTTTGTCCATACTAGTTGACGTAATTTGACACAAAAAAATTGGAATAGATCCAATTTTTTAATTTGTTAAAGTTACCGTTCCAGTTCCTATAGGCATATTGGAATAATTAGCATCAGTTAATGTTATTGTTCTTAATGCGCCTACTGTATTTTGTATTTGAATGGTTTCAGCTGAAGTTGTCATTGTTGTACTAGCTACAGCACTACTATATTCATGATCTCCATCAGACGCAGTTTGTTTGTAATAAATAGTTGGAGCATTTTCTGTAGCGTATGGAACATTATTAAATATAGCATCACCATTAGAATCAGTAGTAATTGTTGCACCATATTCTGTCCCCGTAGAATCAGTTCTTACAAAAGTTGCCCCAACGATTGGAGTACCAGTTGAAGTTCCATCTTCAGTAACATGTAAAGTTAATGTACCGGTTGCTGATATGGTAAAGGCATAAGAATTTGTACCCTCAATAATTTCTACACTACTAGGTAAAATACTTGTATTATCATATCCATTAACATTGGCTGCAACTGAATAAGTATCATTAATTAAATTAGCGGTTCCACTACCATTATTAATTATTACATTTTTAGCCAAGTATCATCGTTCCTTTCTCAATTGGCAAATATGGATAATTATAATCCGTTAACCAAAAAGTGATAGAATTTTGATTAGAATTATTTGCTACTAAACAATTGGAAAACTTTAAATAAATAACACCTTGATTTATATATACAACATTACAAATAGTTTCATATTTAGATTCAGCTACTATCTTATAAAAGTTTTTCTGCTCTAAACAAACTTTTAAGCATGCATTAAAAGTTGTTTTTTTACAAATCAAATTGTTATTTAAATCATATATTGAAAATTTCGCTTGATTAATATTATCATAACCTAATCCATTAAAATGGAATGTTATTTCTTTCATCTCTATCACCTTTCAATATAATATATTGACAATTAAATAAGTTAATCATAATACTTGTCCATCTAATATTATCAAAAAAAATGACGTTTATTAACGTCAATTTTCTTAATCTTCCATCAATTGATCTTCTAAGAATTCTGAAGCGTCAGAATCTTTCATGAATTCTTTTTCTAGAAGAAGTTCAATATCACTATATTGTTTTGCACCAGTTCCAGCTGGAATTAACTTACCAATAATAACATTTTCTTTAAGTCCTCTTAAGTAATCAACTGCTCCGTGAATTGCAGCATCAGTAAGAACTCTCGTTGTTTCTTGGAATGAAGCAGCAGATAAGAATGAATCTGTTTCTAGTGATGATTTAGTAATTCCTAACATAATAGGTCTTCCTGTAGCAGGAACTCCACCTTCTAGGATTACTGGTTTATTATGTTCAGCAAATTCTCTTAGAGAAATTGTTAAACCTTCAACTAAATCTGTATCACCAGCATCAACTATTCTAATCTTGCTTATCATACGTTTAACTATTAATTCAATGTGTTTATCAGAAATATCAACACCTTGTAATTTATAAACGCTTTGAATTTCTTTTAAGATATATTCTTGAGCAGTAAGTGGATCAGTTACAGCAAGTAATTCTTTAGGAGCAATAGATCCTTCTGTTAATTTATCTCCAGCATTAACTTGGTCACCTACCGCAACTCTAAGTTTCATATTGTAATTTGTAATATGATCTCTAATGCCTGATTCATTTTCAACAGAAATTTTAAACTTACCATTTTGATCTTCAATATTAATTACTTTACCAGTTATTTCTGATACAGTAGCTTTATATTTTGGTGTACGAGCTTCAAATAACTCTTCAACTCTTGGAAGACCTTGAGTGATATCGTCTCCACCAGCAACTCCTCCTGTATGGAATGTACGCATGGTCAACTGTGTACCTGGCTCACCAATTGATTGAGCAGCCATAATACCAACAGCTTCTCCAGTTTCAACTAAGTTACCAGTAGCAAGGTTACGTCCATAACATTTTTGACATACACCATTTTGAGTCTTACATGTTAATACACTTCTTATTTCTACTTTCTTTATTGAAGTCTTTTTAATTCTTGCTACAATATTTTCTGTAATCATTTCTCCTTTATCTAAAATCATTTCTTTAGTTTCAGGATCAATAATCTTTTGAGCTGAATAACGTCCTAAAATACGTTCGTATAATGACTCAATTACAGAATTATCTTTATCATTTACTAAATCGTAAACTTCAACACCTTGCATTGAACCACAATCATGTTCTTTAACAATGATGTCTTGTGCAACATCTACTAAACGTCTTGTTAAGTATCCTGAGTCAGCTGTACGTAAAGCTGTATCAGCAGATCCTTTACGAGATCCATGGCTTGATAAGAAGAATTCTGATACTGAAAGTCCTTCACTAAAGTTTGAAGTGATTGGAATTTCAACAGTTGATCCATCTGGCTTTGCCATTAATCCACGCATACCAGCAAGTTGAACAAAGTTAGAAATAGATCCACGAGCTCCAGAGTTCATCATCATGAATATTGGATTTTCAAAATCATTTTTAGCTATTTCTTGTAATTCACTCTTAATTTTATCACTTTGCTTTGTCCAAGCTTCAATTACACTAGCATAACGTTCTTCTTCAGTAATTAAACCACGTTTAAATTGCTTATTAATCTTTTCAACGATTTCTTTTCCTTCATCAATAATAGCTTGTTTTTGCTTAGAAGTTTTAATATCTGATACTGATACAGTAATACCTGCAATAGTAGAATATTTAAATCCTAAATCTTTTAATTTATCAAGCATGATTGAAGTTTCCGTAGTTTTATATCTTTTAAATACTTGAGCAATAATACTCTCTAGGTTTTTCTTAACAAATGGTGTAACTAATTCCATTTTAGCAATAGCTTCAGGAATGTTTGTTCCCATTTCTAAGAAATACTTATTAGGAGTAATTCCTTCAATATTATCTTTAGTTCCTTCATTTACATATGGGAATGTATCTGGAAGTATTTCATTAAAGATTATCTTACCTACTGTTGTAACTAAATACTTATCTTTTTGTTCATCAGTAAATAATTTATATTTAAATGATCTTACTGGAAGAGCAATTCTTGTATGTAAAGTAATCTCTCTTCTATCATAAGCCATTAAAGCTTCATTAGAGTTTTTAAATACTTTACCTTCATTTGGAAGACCAGCTTCTTCAATTGTTAAATAACAGTTTCCTAATACCATATCTTGTGATGGAGTAACAATTGGTTTTCCATCTTTTGGATTAAGGATGTTATTAGCACCTAACATTAAGATTCTAGCTTCAGCTTTGGCTTCTTCTGATAGTGGTACGTGAACAGCCATTTGGTCACCATCGAAGTCAGCGTTAAATGCTGTACAAACTAATGGGTGTAATCTAATAGCTTTTCCACCTACTAATTTAGGTTCAAATGCTTGAATACCTAATCTATGCAATGTTGGTGCACGGTTTAGCATTACTGGATGTTCAATAATAACATCTTCAACAACATCCCAAACTTTTTCGTCACGGGCTTCAATTAATTTCTTAGCACCTTTGATGTTATGTGCAAGACCTCTTTCAACTAAACCATGAATTACATGTGGCTTAAATAACTCTAAAGCCATTTCTTTTGTAATACCACATTGATACATTTTTAAGTTAGGTCC
>ONHH01000019.1 GCA_900317575.1 uncultured Bacillota bacterium
AATAATCCTTATCTTCACTACTTGCATCAAAAACTTCAAAAGAATCATATAAATAATAATATGATTCTGATAAAGAAAAGAAATCTTTTAATCCACATATCGCATTATTACAGTCGAATCTTGTAATTGAATTATATTTATCTTTTACTTTATAAGTACCAACAACAATATAACCATTTTCTAGATGATCACCAATATTAAATCTAGAATTAATATTAACTACTACTTCTTTTGTATTTGCTGGTTTTCTTCCATCTACAAGGTCATAATCATTTTCACTAATATAAGAGACAATCAAGCCATTAGACATCTTATAATTTTTATTAATTCCATCAAAACAAATACTTGTTATATCTTTATCATTAGTAAGAATGGAATATTCATAATAAGTTTTAATAAAATTATAAGTACCAACAATCGTATAATTATTACCATTAATATTTATAAAGTCTCCCAAATGACGTTTATGAAGTTGCATTTCTTGATTTGAAACTAGTATTTCATATTTATTAGTCGGTTCTACTCCTTGATCAAGAGCTATATAATCTTTAAGATTATCATATAGAGCAGCAATTGGTAAATAATTATCATAAATAATAACTTCTTGTCTAATTACATTTTGATATGGATTAGTATAATAGCCATTAAAATTATCATTACTGATACCAGTAATTTTTAAATCATTGATACTACAACCAATTAAATCTTGATATTTTAGTTTTCCTTTATAATAATTAATAATATCATCAGCAGCTTTCTTACCAAGAATGATTCCTTCACCATCATCATAACTACCAACCATTAATTGATCTGGATAAGTCGCATAATTCCATAAATCTAATCTAATAATATCTGATCTAACAAAATTTAATTGTTTAGAAAATGATGATGATGACATCATTCGAATATTATAAATATTCTTAATCTTACCTTCTAAAATAGCTTTATTATAAATTTCTTGATCAACTGATACTCGATCAGACACTAATTTTTGGGTATTTGGATAAATTACATATCCATCTTGATGATTAAAGATTGTTGATTCATCAGTTTCAAGTGCTGATGCAAGATTGATAGTTGCAATAGCCATAAAGATTCCAACAAAGAAGAATAATATCAATAAAAGAATACTTGATGCTTTTGAAATAAATACTTCATGGAAAGCATTCTTTAAATTACTTAAGAATTTAAATTTAGATTGCTTTACCACATCATCATTATAATCATCAAAATCAAAATTAACTTCTCTTATAGCTTCAACCTTATGATCATCATAGCTTTCATCAACAATATTAACCTTAGTTTCATTAACATTGATAACATTGACATTTGATTTAATATAAATAGTATTATTATTGATATACAATTCAATATTTTGAGCATTAATACTATTATCTGTATATAATTTAATATTTACATTATCATTTACATTAAATGATTCTTCTTTTAAATCTTTTAGATAGATTTTATTACCTGCATGATCATTAGTCAATTCATTATGATCAAATTCTACTAAATCTGATACTATCTTACCATCTTCCATTCTAATGATTCGATCAGAATAGAAATTAGCAATTCGTTCTTCATGGGTAACTAAAACTACTAGGATTTCTTTAGAAATATCTTTTAATAGATTCATTACTTCAATCGTATTTTCACTATCAATATTTCCTGTTGGTTCATCCGCAATAATTAATTTAGACTTTTTAATTAAAGCTCTTGCGATTGAAATTCTTTGCATTTGTCCACCAGAAAGATTCTTAATCTTCTTTTTATGGAATTTATACATACCAACACTATTAAGTGCCATTTCAATACGCTTCTTTTGTTCTTTAGGATCAAAGATATCAATAATTTCTAACGCAAGCTTTAAATTATCATAAACAGATAGAGAAGGAATTAAGAAATAATTTTGGAATACATAACCAATATTTTTACTTCTTAACGCATCGATTTCTTTTTTTGAATAATGCTTAAAGATTTTATCATCATATTGAATACTACCACTAGCATATTTATCCAAGCCACCAATGATATTAAGTAAAGTAGTCTTACCACTTCCACTAGTACCAAAGATTGTTACTAATCCTTTATCTGGAAGTTCTAATGATACATCATTAACAACATGAATTTCTCTAGTTTCACCTTTATAATAATATTTATTCAAATTAGTTAATTTAATCATCTTCTTCACTTCCTCTCATTTGCTTACTTGGAGTAAAGCGGAAGATTTTTTGATTGAATCTCTTTGCCATTAAAAAGCTAAATAAGAACATCATTAAAAAATAGACAGCAATCGTAATAATATTAAAATTAAGGAAAGTCTTTAAGGCTGGAATTAAAGATAATAACAGATAAGTTATGATTAAACTAAAAACTGAAACTATCATTTGTAATGATACGAATTCAATTCTAACTAATCTTGCCATATCCTTTTTACAAATACCTAAGACTCTTAATATTTCAAAATCTTTGATTTTTGTCCGATAAATCCTTGATAATAAGAAATAAGTAATAAAGAAAGTAATCATTAAATCAAATGCATTTCTTAAAAAACTAAGAATTAATAAGATTTTCATGATTAACCCCATAATGCCTTCAGAATCTTTTTCTCCTTTACAAGGATAATCACAATTAAGTCCCGATTTTTCTAGCTTTCTTATTACATAATTAGGACGATTTTTTGCATAAACATACGCAAAATAAGTATCTTTATTGAGATCTAACTTTGGTCCATATTTCATAATTGGACCACTTACATCATCATAAATTATTTCATAATTATCAGTTTTATAAATACCTTGATAATAAACATTTAATTCATAATCACGATTTTGATAAGTATTAGGTAAAACTATTTGAATCTTATCACTAGTAATTGCAGCATCATATAAACCATTTAAAGGATATGTTTCATTTTGAATTTTTAAATTTCCTTTAAGATTACAGAATTTTAAATTCAATTCATTTTGAAAAGCTAGTGATCCCATAATATAGCAGCCACTACTAAAGTTACTAGAAAAAAGTTTAATACTTGATTCAGCAACATGATAACTAACAAATCCAACTACTTTATAATCAGTTACTTGCTCATTAATGATTAAATTTTGATTAAGAAGATTATTTGCATGGAGATTTTGAATAGAATTAACAAGATTATAATCATCATCTCTTAAAGCAATCATAACTTCTTTATCATTACTAATATCTCTTCCTGCTATTATTTTACTGTCCGGAATGATTGGAGCATAACTTGCGTAATATAAAAACTGATCAGAAATAGAAATTGGAAAACCTGTTTCCATGGCGTAAGGATTCTTAATATATTCATATTTATCAAGAAGTGTTGTATCAATCTTATTTAAATTATTGTCATAAACATAAATAGTTGATTCAAAATTATTAATATAACTTGAAGTCTTTATATCTCCTTGCTTAGTTAAACCAGACATAATTTGCATTACAAAACATGTAATAAAACTTATTAAGAAGAATGTAATCGTTAAAAAGATTGCTTTTTTAGGGGTGTTTTTATAATTCATCACCGCTATTTTTTGCAGAATATCTTTTTTAATAGGTTCATGATCTAAAGACATAAAGCTATTTTCTTCATTATCAGTAATTTCTTGATAAACAATATCTTCAATAATTCGACCATCACTCATTTTAATTTGACGAGTAACTAGTTTTTCTACTTCTTCATAATTATGAGTAACAATTAATACTAATTTATCAGAAGCTATTTCATGAATTAAATCAATAATCTCACTAGCTGTCTTAGAATCTAGATTTCCTGTTGGTTCATCACAAGCAAGAATTTCACAATCACTCGCAAGAGCTCTGGCGATAACACATCTTTGCTTCTGACCACCTGATAATTTAGATCCTTTACTAGATAAATGATCTAATAAACCTACTTTTTTGATTAATTCAATCGCTCTTTCTTTTGCTTCATGCTTATTAAGGCCTTTAAGAAGTAAAGGTAGCATCACATTTTCTAATACTGAATAAGAATCAATAATATTATAATTTTGAAAAATAAAACCTACTTTATTCTTCCTAAAATCATCCATATCGGATAAAGAAAAATATGATGTTTCATTACCACGATATAAGATTTCTCCATCATCAAAATTATCGATCTTACTTATAACATTAAGGAGAGTTGACTTACCGCTTCCTGATTCACCAGTTACCGCAATAAACTCTCCTTTATTTAGTTTTAAATTAATATTTGATAATCCAATATTTGTTATTCCATTAGCATTATAATATTTATTAAGGTTTTTTATTTCAATTAATGACATCTTACACCTCACAAATAACTGGAATAATGATTGGACGATGTTTTGTAAAACGATATGATAAATTACTTACTTCTTTTTCAATAATTTCACATGTTTCATTTAAATCCCATTTTTTCTTCTTTAAAGAATTATTTAAGATTCTTTCAACTGTTAATCCAAATGAATTATTTAATTCCTGTTCATTAATTGAATGTGTAAAGCCACGAGCAGTAATTTCCACATGACCTTCAATCATTCTTCTTCTTAAATTAACAGTACCATAAATAATAATAGCACCTTCTTCAGCTAATTGACTTCTTTCTTCTAAAACATTGTTATCAACAAAACCAACATTACTACCATCAACTAATAAATCACCAGTTGGAATAATTTCATGAGCACTATCAGAAAGCTTACCATCATCAAATTCGATAATTTCGCCATTATCAAGTAAAATGACATTTTTACGATCATATCCAGCTTCAAGAGCTACTTGTAAATGATCGTACATATGACGATATTCACCCTTAATTGGAATTACATATTCTGGTTTTAATAAATTATATAGTAATTTAAGATCATCAGGTGAGGCGTGAGCACTTCTTAATACTGTTTTATCAAAGCTAGATAAATCCGTATCATATTCACATAAACGATTGATAGCATCAGTAGTTTGTCTTTCAGTTCCAGGAATTGGTGGACACATCAATACAACTTTATCATTTTTAACGAATTTAATTCTTTCATCTTCACCCATAGCCATCTTAACAAGGGTAAAATATGGTTCAATTCTAAAACCAGTAACAATGATTACTACATTTTCTAAAGCAGCTATTTCTTCTTTTGAATAATCATTGATATTAATAAAATGATCTTCATCAATCTTTAAATAATTAGCATCGATTGCGACATTAATAATTCTTTCATCATTACAATTGATTATCGCAAGTTTTCGATTAGCCGCAATACTTAAATCAATAATCTTTTGAATTCTAATTAAATCAGTCGAAAAAGCACCAATAAATATACGCTTAAAATATCTCGATAGGATTGATTTAAAATTATGTTCAAGTAGACTATCATTATTGATACGATTAATATTACCACTACTAATTGATTCACACATTAGAGCTAATACTTTTTCTTTACCAATATCCGTTATCTTATCAAATGATGTATGATATTTACCTAAAGCATTCATTCCAAAATTAAAATCTGTACAATATACAATATTTCCATCAGCTGTAGAAATATTAATACCTAAAGATTCAGGAATACTATGCGTAGTATTGAAGAATGTAACACTAACATTACCGAATTTCATTACTTTATTATCATTAATTCGGAATAATTTAAATTCATCAACATCCATATTATTAGCTTTTAGGTTAGCTTCAATAAGGCTAATGGTAAAATGGGATCCATATACTCTAGTCTTTAAGCTCTTAAGTAGATAGGGAATAGCACCAATATTATCTTCATGGCCATGAGATGCAAAAATACCTTCAATTTGATTCTTATGTTCAATTAAATAATCAAATTTAGGAATAACCGCATCGACACCATACATATCAACATCGGGATATTTAATACCTGCATCAAGAATAAAAATATGTTTATCGACTTCAACAACATACATATTCTTACCATTTTCACCGACACCACCAAGACTAAATATTCTTATCTTTGACATATTAAACTCCTTTCTTATAAATTTTTAAATATTTTATTATAAATTAATCTTTTTTAGGTAAAATAAATTTAATTGCGGAAGGAATATTAACAATTTCAACACTCTTTCTAAAGATAGTTTCTCCATCTAAACATACTGTTAATAAATCTTCACTTTCAATTTTAATCTTCTTTCCTTTAAAGGAAGTAACAATCTTTTTAAATTTAGGATTATTATATACTAGACCATATTTATATTTCTTTAATAATGACGCAAATCTTAAAATTGATACATTGTTAACAACCATTCCATCAATAATTCCATCATTATATGATGTATTAGCAAATGGCTGATAACTTCCACCGTAATGTTCACCATTACCAAGGACAATTAAAAGACTTTTACCATTATAAATTTCTTTATCATCTACCATAATTTTAACTTTATCACCTTTTTTATGGAGTAAATTATGGATTATTGCATGATTATATGCTTTTTTAACATTAGGATATTTAGATCTAAATTGAATTTGATCATAATTTACTTTTGCGTCAAAGCCCATGTTTGCGACATTCAAACAATAAAAATCTTCAGCTTTTAATAAATCAACATCAACAGTTTTTCCTTCAATTTGCTTTTTTAGATCAAAGAAATCATATCCAGGAAAAGTTTTTAAGAAATCATTACATGATCCTGTTGGAATAATACCAAAATTAACTTTCTTACTTCCCGCAATACCATTAATAACTTCATTACAAGTTCCATCTCCTCCACACGCAAATAGAGTGACTTCTTCATCTAAATTATTAATAAGATTTCTAACATAAGTTGTTGCGTCACCAACTGATTTTGTTTCATATAGACTTAAATCTGAATAATCATTCTTTAATTCATTAAATTTTTCTAAAAAAAGCTGACGATTAGCTTCGCTTCCCGCAGCTGGGTTAAATATAAAATAATATTTCATTATTTCACCTCAAAAAAAAGATATAATATCATAAGTTCCTAGATATTATATCATATTTTTTATTTATTTTCCACTTTTACTATTCATCACTATTTTCATCGATGAATTCTGTTATTTCATCATCTTTTTTCTTTAATTCGAGCTTTAATTTATTTAAACTAGTAGAAATTGATAAACGATTAAGGAAATCAATAACATAAGCTGTTGCAGACATAAAGATATAACTCATCGCAACTAAACTAAAAGTTAATAATAAAGCTGTTAAATTATATTTTGAATTCTTACTCATTTCTTCAAGTTTAAGATTATTTTCATCAATTAATTTAATATTTTCATCTTCAAAATAGAAATCAAGAGAATTAAGATAAGAAATATTCTCAGTATTATCATCAATAATTATCAAATTTGCGGCAATTTTATCATTATTTAGTTTAATGATATTTTCCGATTCTTCACTTGGTTCTTCATTCTCATGATCGATAATTTTTTGATATTCTCCATTCTCTAATTCTAATTTATGATTAGCATCTTCTAATGCTTTAATTGCATCATTCAAAGATAATCGTAGATTCTTTGTTGTAAGAATATTCTTAATATCGGATAAATAACCACGAACATTACTGATATGATAGATTGTTTGATTATCAAATAAATCATTAATATTTAAACAATAATGATATGCTTCATTTAGCATATAGCCATATTGAATATTAGTTATTTTATAATTGTTATCATTCAATAATTCATAATCATTAATATAATTATCATTAAAATTCTTAACATTATTGATAATTGTAATATTATCTCCTGTCATATCGACATATTGATGATCTAATAAATTATCTAAACCAAATGATTCTGCTAAATAGTCACTGACATTAAAGCCAAAAATACGTAATCTTGGTAAACGCGTCATTGATTCAGCAGTAATAAATAGACACAAAATGAGCATTGTTACAAATAAGCCAATCTTCTTCTTATTGAATGGTTTACATGCAAGATAAAGAATCATCAAGCCAATAAAAGTAGCGGATAATACAACAATTGTTTTAGTAGTTTTTATTTCAAATCCACATAAGCTAGTAAGTAGGTATGCAAAAATAACTGCTAAGACTATTGCAACAACCCCTGGTAAACTTCGTTTCAAGACATTCTTTAAGAAATTACCGCTAATTCTTGAAGTATTTGGTTGAATTGTTAAATACAATGAAGGAATGCCGATAACAAATAATTCAAGCATTAATAATTGAGTAGTAGTTGAGAACGGGAAGGTTGTATCACCAGTTAGCTTTCTAAAGAAGCCAAGAACTGTTAATAATACTAATGATAACATAAAGAAAGTCTTAACTAAGAATAGCATTGATACTTGTTGAACGTTATTAATAGCTCTTCTTCCTTCATTAACTACTTGCGGCATTGATGCAAAATTAGAATCAAGTAATACTAATTGCGCAACACTTCTTACAGCATCCGAACCAGATGCCATTGCGACTGAACAATCAGCTTCTTTTAAAGCTAAAATATCATTGACACCATCACCTGTCATTGCTACTGTATGACCACTAGCTTTGAGAGCTTTAACAATTATTTGTTTTTGATTAGGTTTTACACGACCAAATACCGTACATTTAGTTGCAAGTTCATATACTTCATCATCA
>ONHH01000127.1 GCA_900317575.1 uncultured Bacillota bacterium
TAAGTCTTTCTAAATTTAAACATTAGAATCCATCCAGCAATTGATAAACTAATAAAGCCAATAAAAGACCATAATCCAAGAGGTGTATTATCAACTATTACTTTTGTATTAGAAGTTGCAACTGTTGCGTCAACACCTGGTTCTTCTTTTTTTACAAATTCATAGCCACAATCGCATTTTTCTTGATCAATTGGATGAACTTTTTGACATTTTGGACAATATTTTACTTTTTCCATTTCAATACCTCTCAATTTCAATTAATATTTTATCATAGAAATAATCTTTTGTAAATTATTTAGCCTTATCAAAGATTTCTAAAATTAATGATTTATCAAGGGGAGTGAAGCCAACAACTTTAACATTATTACCTTTAGTTAAACGATCAGCCATTCCCTCAAAGCTTGATGATGTGACTCCTAATTCTTTAAATGAAGTTGGCATATTTAATTCTTTAAAGAATTTTTCAAGTTCAATTATCCCTTCATATGCAACTTTTTCATCATCCTCACCCTTAACATTCATAACATCACGAGCGAATTTTGCAAATTTATATAATAAATCATGATATACAACCTTTGCCCATGCCGGATAGAGAATCGATAATCCAGCTGCATGCGCAATATGATCAAAGGTTCCACTTACTTCATGTTCTAACTTATGAACAGTAAAATAGAATTTAGATCCTAAACCTGTTAATCCATTATGTGAAAAGCTTGATGCAATCATAAGCGTTGCTCTAGCATCATAATTACATGGATCTTTCATAACAATTCTACCAGCTTTAATAACACTTCTTAATAATCCAAGTGCTATTTCTTCTGCAAAATAATTATCATATGTATCAACTAAAAATCTTTCTAAAGTATGCATCATGATATCAACAATCCCACATGCTGTTTGAAATGGTGATACTGTAAATGTTAATTTAGGATTTAAAATACTAAATAAAGGACGAATTATATCGGAATTAAAGCCATTTTTAATCTTTAAAGTAGGATTAGAAATAACACAAGAATTAGAAAGCTCACTACCAGCAGCACTAATTGTAAGAATAGTACCTATTTTTAAAGCTTTAGTAGGAGTAATTTCATGAATAGATAATTTCCATGGATCATCATCAATATAATATCCACAAGCAATTGCTTTAGCAGTATCAATTACTGATCCTCCTCCAACCGCAAGTATTAAATCTACCGGATTATTCTTTATTAATTTAACTCCTAATCGAACCTTATCAATTTTAGGATTAGCTTCAATTCCAGATAATTCTAAATATTCAATTCCATTTTCTTTTAATGAAGTAATAACTCGATCATATAAGCCACTCTTAATAATACTAGTTTTACCATAAACTAGTAATATTTTTTTAATATCATAACTTAATAATATATTACCTACTTCTTTTTCTTTATCAATACCAAAAAAGACTTTAGTAGGCGAATAGAAATTAAAATCTAACATATTATCTCCTAAAATTGTTTATTTGCAAGTTTAATTGTCTTAATAATTACTGGTTTTACCGGATAATCTTGAAAATAATCATTATAATAATAAGTTTCAACATGACTAATTTTTACAATAACTTCTAAACTTTTTTGATCTGTTGCTTTACCAAAGGCTGCATATTTACCATCTAATGAACTAGTTTTAGCAGAACAAATAAAGAATTGAGAAGATGCCGAATCAGGATCAGTTGCTCTAGCCATACTGATAACTCCTAATTCATGTTTAATTTTATTTATATGACCATTTTCACTAAATTCTCCAACAATTTTTGATGCACTTTTATTAACTGGCTTATCATCTTTTAAATAAAAGCCACCACCTTGAATCATAAATCCAGAGATGATTCGATGAAAAATCATATCATTATAGAATTCTTCTTCACATAATTTAATAAAATTATCAACAGTTTTTGGAGCATTATTATAATCTAATTTTAAATTAATTTTATCATTATTATTAAGAATTATTTGAGCATAAAGATTATCTTTATCTTCTTTATCAAATTTCTTACAACTAGATAAGCTAGAAATTAATAATAATAAAATTAAAATCAATAAATATTTTTTCATTCCTCTACCTCAATTGTCTTAATTGATATAATTTCAGTTGGAAAATCATCAAAATAATTAGCTACTCTGGTAGTTGGATGAGATGCAATCTTTTTAATTACTTCTTTTGATTTATCATCATCACAATAACCAAAAGCAGCATAAGATCCATCTAAATGAGGACAAGATGTTGAACAAATAAAGAATTGTGAACTAGCAGAATTCATATCAGATGTTCTAGCCATACTAATAACCCCTAATTCATGCTTCAAATCATTTTTAATTCCATTAGCTCTAAATTCTCCAATAATTGGATCACATTCTTTATTATATATTTGATTACCATCAAGGAAATATCCTCCAGTTTGAATCATAAAATTATCAATTACTCGATGAAAGATAGTTCCATCATAGAATTTATCATTGACTAATTTTAAGAAATTTTCTACAGTTTTAGGCGCAAAACTAGGATCTAGAGTTAATTTAATTTCCTCATCATTATTTAAAATAATTTTTATATTAGTTTTATTCATCTTTTATACCTCATTAATTCATTTCTTTTAATACTTTTTTTACTTTAGAATTGAATTCTAAATGATATAGATAATAATCATCAATAAATGATAATAATTTAGGATATTGATTATATAATCCTAAAGCTGATTCATCAATTTTATTAATCTTGGTCGTATAAATCTTTTTAAACATCATTGATTCTTCATGATTTAATGATGGATAATATCTTCTTAAACAATTTTGACAAATAAAGCCACCATTATGAAGATTAATACAACCAAATTGAGTAATATTTTTATTACCACAAATAACACATTCATTAAGAATTGGACTAATACCTAATAAATATAATAATTTAATTTCAAATATTAATGCTACCATCATTGGATATTTAGAATCTCTAATTAAATTAATACAATCTAAAAAGAAATGATAAATCAATGAATTATTATTAATAACATTATAGAATTGATTTAGTTTTTCAATAATAATTAATATGGAATTATATTTGTCCATATCTAATTTAATATCTGAATAATTTTCATCTATATAAGCTTCAGTAATTAATGGAAGATTTGATTTAGAATAATTGAAGGATAGATAAGTGAGAATTTGTGCAAACTTATTAGTTCGACTACCTTGTTTATAAACTCCTCTAACCATAAAGGAATTAAGACCATTTTCACTCATAATTGAAAGAATTGCGTTATTATCTTTATATTCTCTAACATTAATAACGATTCCTTCACTCTTCAATATTTCTTTCATAAATCAACATCTTCCATTATTTTTTATCATTATCGTATCCATATTCTTTTAAATAATGTTTTTTATTACGCCAATCATCTTCAACTTTAACAAATAATTCTAAATAAACATTTTTATCGAGCATCTTTTTAAGATCTAATCTTGCGTCATGCCCAATTTGTTTAATCATATTACCGCCAGCACCAATAATAATCTTCTTTTGGGATGGTCTTTCACAAATAATTGTAGCGGATACTTCAATCATTTGATCATTTTCTTTATAATTATCAATTACTACCGCAACACTATATGGCACTTCTTCTTTAGTTAATAATAAGATTTTTTCTCTGATAATTTCACTTGCGACAAATCTCATCGATAAATCTAAAGCTTGATCTTCTGGATAATATTTAGGACCATATGGTAGATTATCAATAATCATCTTTAATAATTCATCAATATTAAAATCATTAGTAGCCGAAATCGTAATTCCCGATTTAAAATCATGCTTTTCTCGATAAGTTGCGATATTCTTCATTAATACATCTTGATTCTTAACTAAATCAACCTTATTTAAAATAAGAATAGCCGGAATATTTTTAGGAAGAAGGCTCATTACGTATTCATCACCTTTTCCACAAACAGTACTTCCATCCACAACTAATAATATTAGATCAACACCATCCATACTATCCATAGCATATTCATTCATCACATCCCCTAATTTAGAATTTGATTTATGAAAGCCTGGAGTATCAATAAAGATTATTTGTGCTTCATCTGTAGTATAAATACCTTTAATCTTATTACGAGTAGTTTGGGTTTTAGGACTAACAATCAAAAAATGAGATTTTAAAATTTGATTAATTAGAGTGCTTTTACAAACATTACTCCTACCAATTACCGCAATAAAGCCTGATTTAAAATTATCCATTGACATCATCTTCTGTAAAAGCATATGGTAAAAGTTCTTCAACAGTAGTAACTTTATAATCCATATTCATATTAAACATTGTAATTTTAACATCCTTATTTAATAATTCACTCATTACTTGTCTACAAGCACCACATGGTGATACAGGACGAGGTGCTGGAGCAATCACAATCAATTCTTTTACTTCTTTAAGATTCTTTCCATTAGAGATTGCTTTAAACATTGCAGTTCTTTCAGCACAATTGCACAAACCATAAGATGCATTTTCGACATTACATCCAAGTTCATAGCTACCATCATTAAATAATAAGACTGCTCCCACTTTAAATTTAGAATATGGAGCATAACTATTCTTTTGAGCTTTTAATGCTAATTCATATTTTTCTTTAATTTCCATAATTTTTACCTTACAATTCCTACTTTATTTAAGATATCATCTTGTTTTTTAAACATTATTTCTTCATCTTTAGGATTCATATGATCATAACCTAACAAATGTAACATGCCATGAGTGATAAGAAATGAGAATTCGCGAATATTAGAATGATTATACTCTTTTGCTTGTTCAATTATTTTCTCATATGATAAATAAATATCACCTAATTCATAATCTAATTGATGATTATTACCATCCATTACCGCAAAACTGATAACATCAGTTGGTCGATCAATATTACGATATTCTTTATTAATTTTATGAATTTCTTCATTATTAACGATAATAAAGCTAACCGCATAGTCACCTTTTAAATGTTCACTATTAAAGATTTCTCTTAAAATTAATCGAATATATTGTCTTGGTTTAAAATCTAATTTATTCACTTTTCCAAATAAATTGTAGTGAATCATAATTTTTCATACCTTTCAATTATTTTTGATACTAATGGATGACGCATAACATCTTTACGCGTAAAGCTGTTGATAGATAAATTATCTATTCCATCAAGTAAGGATATTGCTTCAACTAGACCACTATTTACATTTGGAGCAAGGTCAATTTGACTAACATCTCCTGTAATAATCATTTTTGATGAAAATCCTAAACGTGTAATAAACATTTTCATTTGATTAGTAGTAGTATTTTGAGCTTCATCAAGGATAATAATTGCTTTATCAAGAGTTCTTCCACGCATATAAGCTAGTGGAGCAATTTCAATATTCCCTTTTTCAATTAGTTTTTCAGTTGTTTCCTTACTTAAGAATTCATTAAATGCATCATAAATTGGAATAAGATATGGATCAACTTTTTCTTTTAAATCACCAGGTAAGAATCCTAATTTTTCTCCAGCCTCAACTACCGGACGAGTTACAATGATTTTATTGATATGATTCTTCTTTAATTCATTAACCGCATATGCCACCGCAAGATATGTTTTACCAGTTCCAGCCGGTCCTACCGCAAACACAATACTATTTTTATTTAAAGAATCTATATAACGCTTTTGCGATATAGTCTTAGCGTATATCTTCTTTCCTTCAAAGGTATTTAATACAATCGTTTTTCGTGAACTAAATTTAAATAATTCATTAATTTTATTCTCATAATCATCAGTATCTGATAATTCCATAATAAAATTAACTACATCACGATTTGTCCAACTAATATGTTCATCATAGAGTCTTTTTAATAATTTAATTAAAGATAAAACTAATTCAATCTTATCTTTTTCATCTTCATCCATCTTAAGACAACTATTTGTATGGGTAATTTTAACATCTAATTGGGCACTGATGATCTCAATTCCTTGATTAAGTGGTCCAAGAACCATCATCTCAAAATCTAAATCATCAAAAGTATAAATTAATTGTAAAGCCATAAATACCATCCTTTTCTCATTTATTATACCACATTTTTATAATTATTTTCTACATTTAACCATAATAAAAAAATAGTACTAAATTATTAATTAACTTAGTACTATTTTTATTTAATCAATTATATTTAGGCAATTGATAAAATGAGTACGCCAATAAATAATAAATAAATTATTGCGGTAACAATTCCTACAACAATTGACGCAACAAAAGTAATAATTGCAGTCTTACGACAAGCTTCATCACCAAAAATTAAACAAAGAATAAAGCCAAGAATACCAATAAAGAATGTTAGTACAAATCCAAGAATACCACCTTTAATTGGTTTATCTTCAGCTGGTTTTTGATCGTTTACAATAACTACATCTTGTACTTTAGTCCCACAATATTTACAGAATTGAGCATTATCATCAATTTCTGATCCACAGTTTTTACAATACATCATCTTTCTCCTTTTTAAATATCATATTTTGACATAATTTCAGCTGGCGTCTTCTTGATTAATGAATGTAGTGGTAAAATACCAAATAATAAATTAATCAAATAAAGAACAATAATTCCACAGCCCAAAATAATGATTGACATATTAGAAATATCAGCCATTAATGCAGTAATTGAATTACGAACATAAATATAAATCACCCCAGCAAGCACATAGCCAATTAATGCGCTAAAGGTTGTCTTAACTAAATTATATGAAATATTGTTATGATACATTGTCTTATTACTCTTACCAAGACAACGATAAATACCAATTTGATATATTTCATTCATTAATTTTGAACGATTTGTAAAATATGTATAGATGATTACAATAATAATTATAATCACAAAGAAAATAAAATTACGAATTCTTGATTCAAAATTTGCAGAAATTTGTACTTGTTTAGTAAAATCTTGATATTTTACTAAACTATATCCTAATGAATCAAAATAATCCTTATCTTCA
>ONHH01000055.1 GCA_900317575.1 uncultured Bacillota bacterium
AAAATATGCAGGAACTGTAATAACTGCTTCACTAACAGTTGATCCAAGATATGCTTCAGCAGTCTTCTTTAAATTTTGAAGAATCATTGCAGAAATTTCTTGTGGTGTATAGTCCTTATTAGTTGCTTTAATATGAACTTTATAATCAGAACCCATATGTCTCTTAATCGAGAAAACTGTATCTAGATTAGTAGCTGCTTGTCTACGAGCAGTTTCACCAACTATGATATCATCATTTCTAAATGCTACAACTGATGGAGTTGTACGCATACCATCACTGTTTACAATAACAGTTGCTTCACCATTTTCCATAACTGATACACAAGAATTTGTTGTACCTAAATCAATACCAATAATTTTACCCATAATAAAATACCTCCAAATTATTAATTATCTTTTTCTTCATTCTTTTTACTTACTTTAACCATTGCAGGTCTTAGTACACGATCCTTATACATATAGCCTCTAATAACTACTTCAACTACTGTATTATTATCTACTTCATTATTTTCTACAGTTTCTAAAGCGGAAGCTACACTTGGATCAAATGGTTTATTTAAACAATCAATCATCTTAACACCATTATTTTCTAAAATATTTTTAAGTTTCATATTGATCATTTTAAAACCATTTAAATACTTCATTAATTTTTCATCATCAACATCTTTTGATACTTGAAGATCAAAGATATCTAACATTTCAATAGCTTCTTCAAGAAAATCTTGTAATGCATATTTACGATCTTTTTGACGATCTTCCATTGTACGCTTTCTAAAATTTTCAAAATCGGCTTGTTTTCTTAAGATTTGATCTTGTAATTTTAAGATTTCTTCATCTTTTTTCTTTAATTCTTCATTAAAAGATTCAACTTCTTTTTCTAAATGTTTAATCTTCTTTTTCTCTTTTTTGATGACTTTTTCTTCATTTTTTATTTCTTCTTGAACTTCTTCTTCAAGATTATCTTTTACTTCTTCTTCCAAGATAGACCTCCTAATTTAAATTATTAACTAGTGCTCTTAAAGCAGCAATAATATATTTATATTTCATTCTAATTGGTCCATAAATAGTTATTGCGCCTGTACCATTTTTAGATTCATAATAAGCAGTTATCGTAGAACATTTCTTCATGAATTCAACATTATTTTCTTGTCCAATCTTAACCGTAATATTCTTTGATTCAATCGAAGAGATAACTGGAAGAGGTCCATTATCAAATTCAACAATTTGATAAATCGAATTATCTTTCAAGCTATCAAGATATTCTTGAGCTGTTTCGATATCTGCAAAATCATGATGATTCAAGATATTGAATTGACCAATAATACTTCTCTTATCTTCAACAAGTAGATAAATATTACGCAAAGTAAATTCAACTACTGCTTCCGCATTACTCATATAATCAAAGAATCCATCATCAGGTATTTTAATCTTTGATGCATTCTTAAAATCATTAAGTAGTACATCTTTTAATTTTTCATCAAAATAATTAACTGTTTTTTCAATATTAGTACTACTAATACCTTCAGGAATATTGACTTCTTTATGAAGAACTAATCCCTGATCAGTAATTAAAACAAATACTCCTTTATGATTCTTTGTTGCGGCAAAGCTTAAGCGTTTAATACAAGAATTAAAAGCGGTCTTTTCTAAGATAATTGCACCATAATTAAAATCTTTATTATCAACTATTAATTTAACTAAGGTTTTAATTATCTCTTTTCTTGATACATGATTTACTTCAAAGAATTGATTAATTTGTTCATTAAATTCATCTTCTAAACCTTCAGGATCCATTAATTCATCAACATATAATCGGTATCCAAGTTCAGTTGGAATACGACCACTAGATGTATGAGTTTTATCAAGATATCCTAAATTTTCAAGTTCAGCCATTTCATTACGAAGAGTAGCTGATGAATATTTAGAAAATTCATCCATCTTCATTAATGTATGAGAACCAACTGGTTCAGCATTATCTGATTCTGTATATGTTTCAACGATTGCTTTAAGAATCTTTTTCTCACGATCAGTTAACATTTAATCGCCTCCTTAGCACTCTTTTCTTCTTTCTGCTAATATTATATCACATAATTTTAGCACTGTCAAGAGTAAAGTGCTAATTTTTTTAAAATAAATAAAAAAGTTTCTAAGATTTCTCTTAGAAACTATAAAAGTACATCTAATCTTAACTATGAGATCCAACACGAAAATCACAATTATATATTTTAGAATTAGTTACAGTTATTATTTCTTTATCAAGCATAAAGCAACTTACGTATTCATCAAAATATGGTATATATTTTTTTAATTCGGAAAATAATTCATAATCGGGCACATTATTGTATTGATTTGTTTCAATATAAAAACTAATTTGATTAATTAAATATTTCCCTTCTTCTCTTGGTAAAAATATTTTTATTTTATATTCTTCATAATTATCAGCTTTAAGCATTTCATTTTCTACTTCGATTACATCGTTTTCTTCTATTATAATATTTTTTATATACGCATATTGTGGAATTGCTAACGCGACGCCGATTATTTGATAATTGATTTTAATTATACCTCCAATTTTCAAGCTTTCTATTAACGTAGCTTTAGAAAGAAAGTAATCTTTAAGAACATTCTTATTATTTTTTAATTTTTCACTTTGATCATAAATAAGTGGAACTATATGACTTCCAGACATTCTCCAAGTTCCAATTATAACTTTTGCCGTTAAGACATTAAAAAATGCCTTTTCCTTTAATAAGTTATTTTCAGCTTCATTATCTATAATTTTAGGAAACGATAGATACTCAAATGGATAGCATTGACTACTAGCAAATGAATTAGTTAAGTTTGTGTAAAACCCATATTTTTTTAAAAACTTTTTATTCAAATAATAGTTATAGGCAAAGTCATATTTAGATTCAAAAGGATAAATACTTAATTCATCCAAATCACTAAATCCAAGAGTTTCATGCCATGATATATTATTACGTTCACTATAAGCATTTGGATCACTAGTACAATTAGTTGTCAGAAATACCCCAAAACAGATTAACAAAATAAATAAAAACTTTTTCATATTATTCGCCAAAGACCATCCTTTCCATATTATCTCTAAATGTTTCTGCATATTCAACTAATATATCTTCATTATTAAGATAAAATTCAAAAGGAGTATATGTTGTACGATAAATATTTCCATCTTTATCGTATTTAGGATAATTATTAGGATCAATTGTCTCATAATTTGCATAATAATAATTATGAGTGACATCTCTAATATATGTTAGTTGATTTATTAAATAATCCTTATTATTATATTTTAA
>ONHH01000048.1 GCA_900317575.1 uncultured Bacillota bacterium
AGAGAAAAAAGCAAATGTTTATAATGAAGATTCGATACAGGTATTAGAAGGTCTTGAAGCTGTTCGTAAACGTCCTGGTATGTACATCGGTTCGACTGATTCTCGTGGTTTGCATCACCTAGTATGGGAAATTGTCGATAACTCGATTGATGAAGCTTTATCTGGCTACTGTAACCAAATCAAAGTAAGAATTGAAACTGATAATAGTATTGTTGTTTCTGATAATGGACGTGGTATTCCAACTGGTATGCATAAGGTTGAAAAACGTCCAACTCCAGAAGTAATTTTTAATGTACTTCATGCCGGTGGTAAATTTGATTCTAGTGGTGGTTATAAAACTGCTGGTGGTTTACATGGTGTAGGTTCATCAGTTGTTAATGCCTTAAGTGAATATTTCACAGTTACAATTTATCGTGAAGGAAAAATTTATCAACAAACATATCGTAATGGTGGTAAGATTATTGAAAAACCTAAAAATCTTGGTCAAACTAAGAAGACAGGTACTACCATTAAATTTAAACCTGATACAAGATATTTTTCAGCATCTATTTTTGATTATAAATTAATTGCCAATCGTTTAAAAGAATCGGCTTACCTAATTAAAGGCTTAAGAATGATTCTAGAAGATGCAAGAGAAGGTAGTGAAAAGACTGAAGAATTCCATTTTGAAGATGGTATTAATCAATTTGTATCTGATATTACGAATGATAAAGCGCCAATTAATGATCCAGCATTCTTTGTTGGTGATAGTAATGGCATTCATATTGAAATAGCTCTAAGATATTGCAGCAAAATGTATAATGAAAATGTCTTATCATTTGTTAATAATATCCGTACTCGTGATGGTGGTACTCATGAAATTGGTTTTAGAAGTGGTATTACTAGAGCATTCAATGAACATGCAAGAATGGTTGGTGCTTTAAAAGATAAAGATCCAAATTTAGATGGTGCTGATGTTCGTGAAGGATTAACAGCTATTGTTTCTATTAGAATTCCTGAAGAATTATTACAATTTGAAGGACAAACTAAGAATAAATTAGGTACTCCTGAAGCAAAACCAGCTGTTGAACAAATTACATATGAACAAATGAAGAACTTCATGGCCGAAAATGGTAAGATCTCTGATCTATTAATCCAAAAAGCAATGATGGCAGCTAAAGCTAGAGAAGCTAGTAGAAAAGCTCGTGATGAAGTTCGTATGGTTAAACAAAAAGCCGCTAAGCCAAGAGACTTAATTGGTAAATTAACTCCTGCTCAATATAAAGATCCAACTAAAAATGAATTATTTTTAGTCGAAGGTGATTCAGCAGGTGGATCAGCTAAACAAGGTCGAGATCGTACATTCCAAGCAATTCTACCTTTAAGAGGTAAGGTTTTAAATACTTCTAAAGCAAGAGTAGAAGAAATCTTAAAGAATGATGAATTAGTATCAATTATTAACGCAATAGGTGCTGGCTTTGGTTCAGAATTTGATTCAACTAAATCTAATTATGATAAGATAATTATCATGACCGATGCCGATACCGATGGTGCCCATATTCAAATATTATTATTAACATTCTTCTTTAGATATATGCGTCCTTTAATTGATGAAGGTAAAGTTTATATCGCAACTCCACCTCTTTATAAGATTTCATCAAAGAATGAAGTTGTTTATGC
Organism: uncultured Bacillota bacterium; assembly: GCA_900317575.1. Lineage (GTDB taxonomy): Bacteria > Bacillota_I > Bacilli_A > ML615J-28 > CAG-313 > UBA1737. Next base: position 1,660 of record ONHH01000048.1, read on the forward strand.
ATGGACTGATGAAGAATTAAGAGATAAGATTGGTAATCAAAAGAATATAGTTATTCAACGATATAAAGGTCTAGGTGAAATGAATGCTGAACAATTATGGGAAACAACTATGGAACCTGGAAAACGTACTTTAATTCGTGTTCAAGTAGCTGAAGAAGAATTAGCTGAAGATCGTATGATGATTCTAATGGGCGATGATGTCGAACCTCGTCGTGAATGGATTGAGGATAATGTTGTATTTGAAAATGAAGATAACTTTGTTTTAGATGAGGTATCACCAGATGAGTAAGGTATCAAAGAAAATCAGTGATTTAGTAGAAGAGAAAATTCTTACTGAAAATTTTGAAAATATAATGGGTGATCGTTTTGGTAGATACGCAAAATATATCATCCAAGATCGTGCTTTACCAGACGCAAGAGATGGTTTAAAACCAGTTCAAAGAAGAATTCTTTATGCAATGTTTAAATTAGGACTAGGTTCTAATAAACCATTTAAGAAAAGTGCGCGTATTGTTGGTGACGTTATCGGTAAATATCATCCTCATGGAGATGTTGCGGTATACGATGCAATGGTAAGAATGAGTCAAGATTGGAAAATGCGCTTACCTTTAATCGATATGCATGGTAATAATGGTAGTATTGATGGTGACCCAGCAGCTGCTATGCGTTATACTGAAGCAAGAATGAGCAAATATGCTGAATTATTACTTCAAGATTTAGGCAAACATACTGTTGGATTAGTTCCAAATTTTGATGATGAAGAATTAGAACCAATTATTCTACCATCTAAATTCCCTAATCTATTAGTTAATGGTGCAACAGGTATTTCTGCTGGTTATGCAACGGATATTCCACCTCATAATCCAGTAGAATGTATTGACGCAGCTATTTATCGAATGCGTAACCGTAATTGTACCTTAGATGAATTATTACAAATCGTTCAAGGTCCAGATTTTCCGACTGGTGGTATTGTTCAAGGTATTGAAGGCTTAAAACAAGCTTATACTGAAGGTCGTGGTAAAGTAATTGTTAAAGCAAGAGCTACTATTGATACTAGTAAAGTAGAACCTAAAATTGTCATTACAGAAATACCATATGATGTTAATAAGAATGCCTTATTAAAGAAAATGAGTGATCAAATCGCCTTAAAAGATGTTGATGGTGTTAAGATGATTCGTGATGAAACTGAACGTAATGGATTAAGAATTGTAATTGATGTTCGAAGAGATGCTGATCCCGAAACTATTTTAAATTTCTTGTTTAAGACTACTGAACTTCAAGTTAGTTATAATTTTAATATGGTTGCGATTGATCAAGGCAAACCATGTTATATGGGATTAATTGATTTCTTAGATTCATTTATTACTCACCAAAGAGAAGTAATGCGTAATCGTTGTGCATTTGATTACGAAAAAGATATGAAACGTCTTGAAATAGTTTCAGGTTTAATTGCTATGGTATCAATTCTTGATGCTGTTATCGCAACCATCAAGAATTCAAAGAATAAAGCAGATGCTAAAGAAAATATTATTTCTAAATATGGATTTACTGAAATTCAAGCCGAAGCAATAGTTACTTTACAATTATATCGTTTAACTAATACTGATATTTATGCATTAAAGCAAGAATCTAAAGAACTAGAACAAGAAATTCGTAAATTAAAAAATATTCTTTCTAGTAATGCAGCTTTAAATAATGCAGTTATTGAAGAATTAGAAGTATCTAAACAAATAGTTAATGTTGAAAGAAAGACAACTATTGAACATGAAATAAGTGAAGTAGAAGTTAAGACTGAAGATATCATTACTAAAGAAGATGTAATGTTACTTATATCTCATGATGGATATTTAAAACGTATCAATATGCGTGCTTATCAATCATTAGGTGAAGGCGAATCGACTAAATTAAAAGATGGAGATGTTTTAACTGATATTTATAGTGTATCAACTGTTGATGTTTTATTACAATTTACTAATTTAGGTAATTATATTTATTTACCTATTCATAAGATTCCTGAAGTAAAACATAAAGATTTAGGATATCATGTATCAACCTTAATCACTATGGAACCTAATGAAAAGATTATTTTCTCATTCCCAGTATCGGATTTTAATGCAGATAAATATGTTTTATTAGTAACAAGAAGTGGTCTAGCAAAACGTATTAAATTATCAAGTCTAGAAGTAAATCGTTATTCAAAAGCTCTTAAAGCAACTAAACTTCGTGATAATGATGAAGTTATGACTGTCGATGTTATTACTGGTGATAGTGGAGAAGTAGTTGTTGCGTCAAAAGAAGGCTATATGAACCGTTATAATGCTAAAGAAATTAGTGTTATGGAACCATCAAGCTTTGGTATGAAAGCAATGGAATTATCTTCAAGACCTAATGATGAAATCGTTGGTTTAAAATATGTAAGTGAAAAAGATATCATTCTCCTTCTTACTAATCGTGGTAATATTAAACGTATGCGTCCTGATGAAATTGCTAAGGGTAAACGTAATCATGTTGGTAAGATGTACATGAAGATTGTTAAATCAAATCCTCAAGAAGCAATTCATATGGAAGTAATTCATGGCGTTAATGCAAAATCTTCCCTTGCTAGCTGGATTTATTGTGATAATGGAAAAGTAGATATCGATTATACAATCTTAAGAATTGCGATAGCTGATAATGGAAAACGTATGGTAGAAGATCCTAAACTTAAACCAGAAAGAATTGTTATTAGCCGTAACGATCAAGATTTATTATAAAAAATAGAGTAGTTTAGATTCCAATTTTGTGAATTTGAACTACTCTTTTATTTACAATAGCGTTTTCATGAATAATAATAAAGTAAAAACAATAAAAAATGAGTGAAAATGATTTATAATTAAAAGAAAATAATAAAAATTAATATATAATTAACAAATGATTAGTATAATATTATTAGAAAAATATTAAAATTGAGGTAAAATGAATGCTTGTTTTAAATAATATCATTAAAGATTACCCTACCGGTACTACCTTTTTACGAGCATTAAAAGGCGTAAGCGTATCATTTAGAGATAGTGAATTTGTTGCGGTACTAGGACCATCTGGTTGTGGTAAAACAACATTATTAAATATTATTGGGGGATTAGATCATTACACTGATGGTGATTTAATTATCAATAATCGTTCGACTAAAGAATATAGTGATCGTGATTGGGATACTTATCGTAATCATTCAATAGGCTTTGTATTCCAAAGTTATAATTTAATTCCTCACCAAACAATTCTTGCGAATGTTGAATTAGCTCTTACTTTATCAGGTGTTGGTAAAGTAGAAAGAAGAGAAAAAGCTATTGAGGTACTAAAGAAGGTTGGATTAGAAGATCAAATTAATAAAAAACCTAATCAGCTATCTGGTGGTCAAATGCAAAGGGTAGCTATCGCAAGAGCTTTAGTAAATGATCCAGATATCCTTCTTGCGGATGAACCAACTGGTGCTCTTGATAGTAAGACTAGTGTTCAAATAATGGAATTATTAAAAGAAATTGCTCAAGATAAATTAGTAATTATGGTTACTCATAATCCTGAGCTTGCTGATACTTATGCAAATCGTATAATTAAATTAAGTGATGGTGAATTAATTAGTGATTCTAATCCATTTGATGGAAAAATCGAAACCAATTCAGAAGAAGAAGTTAATAAAAAAGTTAAGAAGAATCGTTCAATGTCATTCTTTACTGCCTTAAGTTTATCATTTAATAATTTGATGACTAAAAAAGGTCGGACAATTCTTACTGCTTTTGCGGGATCAATTGGTATTATTGGAATTGCGTTAATATTATCAGTTTCTACAGGTGTTAATGAATATATAAATACTGTTGAAGAACAAACAATGAGTTCATATCCATTAACAATTGAAGAAAAAGCTGCTGATTATGAAGCAATGATTAATACTTATCAGTCTATTGCGGATATGAAAGCTAGTGATGATGGCTATGTTGAAGCAAACGGCATTATGACCGAAATTATTGCTAGTTTTTCAAATAGCGTTAAAGAAAATAATTTATCTGCATTTAAAGAATATATTGAATCTGATAAATCGAAGATTAAAGATAATGCAACATCTGTTGAATATAGCTATCAAACATCAATTCATCCATATTATTATGATTCAGCTAATGGTTATTATACTCCAGCCGCAAAAAGTATAGGCGATCTATTCTCAACTGGTTATAACGCAACCGTTCAAAAATTTGCTCAACAAATGTCAGCATTTAGTGTTTCAACCTTTAATCGACTTATTGGCGATGATGAATTTGTTCAAGAACAATATGAATTAGTTGATGGTGCTTTTCCTAAATCGGATGATGAAATCTTAATATTAGTTGATGAAAAGAATCGAATTGCCGATTTTGTATTATATAGTTTAGGCTTACTTGATACTAATGTATTATTTGATTATATTGAAGCTTATACAAAGCATATGATTAATCCAGCATTCCCTGAGCCAGAAAAACCAGTATTACCTAAATTAGAATATCAAGATATTATTGGCTATGAGTTCAAGACTTTACTTGATACTGAAAAATATAAGATTGAAGGAAATACTTTAAAATTAAGAAATAGTGAAGAAATTAGTGAAGTACTCACATCATCTACACATAAATTAAAAGTAGTTGGTATTGTTAAACCTAGTGATAAAGCACAAATGACGGCTGTTATGGGTGGTGTTTTATATCGCTATAATTTCATGAATGGACTAATTATTGATAATAATAAGAATGATCAAATGAAATTACAAATGGATAATCCAGAAATTAATGTATTCTATAATCATCGTTTTGATACTGAATATACTAGTGATGATTATGAAGAAATCAAAAATATCGTATCTAATGATGATTCATTACTTGCAAAAGCCTTAAATAGTGGCTTTTCAATTGATAATGTTGATGATATGGTATTATTTGCTAATAGTGTAATGCTAATGGATTATGAATCAAGTCTAGAAAAATTAGGTTATGTAGATTTTAAGAAACCATCTAGAATTATGATTTATCCTAAAGATTTTAAGGGTAAGGATGTTATCACTAGTGAAATTAAAGCTTATAATAGTACTGTAAGTGATGATGATCAAATTACTTTTACTGATGTAGTCGGTATCTTAATATCTAGTGTTACTATTATTGTTAACGCAATATCTTATGTCTTAATTGCCTTTGTATCGATATCTTTAGTAGTATCAAGTATAATGATTGGTATTATTACTTATATTTCAGTTCTTGAAAGAACTAAAGAAATTGGTATCTTAAGAGCAATAGGTGCATCGAAGAAAGATATTGCACGCGTATTTAATGCCGAAACAATTAGTATTGGCTTTATTGCAGGCTTAATGGGTATCATTATTTCTTTATTATTGATTATTCCAATTAATCAAATATTACATAGATTAACTAAAATTTCTTATTTAAGTGCTCAACTTCCTATATTAGGTGCAGTAATTCTAATTGTAATAAGTATTTTCTTAACCTTTATTGCGGGACTAATTCCATCAGGACTTGCTGCTAGAAAAGACCCAGTTGTAGCCTTAAGAAGCGAATAAAAGCAATTCTTAATTTGTTGAAATTATCTAAAAATTATGTTATAATGGTTTGGTTGAGGTACTTTTATGTATAAAATAGCTATTGATGGTCCAGCTGGTGCTGGAAAGAGCACAATTGCAAAAAAATTAGCAAGTGCGCTGAACATTGAATATATTGATACTGGTGCAATGTATCGTGCAATCACCCTGAAAGCTATTAGGCTTGGTATTGATATGGAAGATGAAAATAGTTATGGATTCTTAAAAGACACTAATCTTGATATCTGTAATGGTCGCTTTATTCTCGATGGTGAAGATGTAAGCGAAAAAATTCGAAGTGTTGAAATTACTGAAAATGTTTCTACTCCATCTAAAATCAAATGTGTTAGAGAATTTCTAGTTGATTATCAAAGAAAAATCAGTGATAAGAAAAGCGTGGTAATGGATGGAAGAGATATCGGAACCGTTGTATTACCAAAAGCAGAATTAAAAATATTCTTAACTGCATCAGTTGAATGTCGTGCTAGAAGAAGAATGCTTGAAAGAAAGCTAGCGGGGATTGAAAAATCATTAGAAGAAACCATTGAAGAAATTGAAATAAGAGATTATAAAGACTCAACCAGAAAAGAAAGTCCTCTAAAAAAGAGTGAGGATGCTGTTGTTATTGATTCATCAAATATGAGTATTGATGAAGTAGTTAGTACAATTATTTATTTAGTTAGTGAAAGGGGCTTAGTTTAAAATGAGCGAAAACAAAAATTTTGAAATTGGTCAAACCGTTAGAGGTATTGTGACCGGCTGTAATAGTTCAGCAATTTATTTAGAAATTGAAGAAGGAGTAAGAGGAGTAATTTACGCAAAGGATATTCTAAATTGTCCAGATAAATTATATGAAGAATATTCTGAAGGTTCAGAATTTAGTGCTCAAATTAAATCAATTTCTAAAGATAAGAAAGATCCTAATGTAGTTTTATTATATCTTTCAACAACTATGGAAAAAGAAAAAGAAGAAAGAGAAGCAAAAACTAAGGCATTAGAAGAAAAAATAGCTGAATTCAAAAAATTGAAAGATGATGATGAAATCATTGAAGCTAAGCTTGTTAGTGTAAATAAAGGTATTGCCACTTTAACATACAATAATATGCGTATTTCTTTATCGCAAAAATATTGTAGTCTATCAGAAGAAGCATTAAAGAAGATGAAAGGTGAATTAATCCCTATTATCATCATCTATGTTAATGAAGAACATCGTATTATTTCTGGTAGCCAAATTGCTGCTGAGAAGAAAGCAAGAAGACTTGCTAAAGAAAAAGCTTATGCCGCAATTGAAGTAGGTCAAGTATATGAAGGTGAAGTTAAGAATCTTCTTGACTATGGGGCAGTAGTAGCTTTTGCGGATGTAACAGGCTTATTACATGTTTCAGAACTTGATCATAAACCAGTTAAAGATGTTAAGAGTGTCTTAAAAGTTGGTCAAAAATTAAATGTTAAAGTAATTAAGATTAATGGTGATAAGATTAGTCTATCAGTTAAAGCTTTAACTAAACACCCATGGGAAGTATTAAAGGAACAATATCATGTTGGTGATGTGTTTGAAGGTAAAGTTGTAAAACATATTCCAGCAGGTTTATTAATCGAATTAACTGCTGATTATTCTGGTTTAATGCCTAACAGTGAATATTCATGGTTTAAGACTGATCATGTAGAAGATGTTGCGGATGATGCAATGTTAACTGTTAAAGTATTATCTATTGATGATGAAAAGAAACGTGTTTCTTTATCTCATAAAGCAACAATGGAAAATACTTGGGGTGATGTTAAATTAAGAAAAGGTCAAACAATCACTGTTAAAGTTATTTCTTTAGAAGAAAAAGGTGCTACTGTTAAATATGAAAATATAGAAGGATTCCTTCCAGTTAATGAAGTTACTGCTTCTAAACGTGTATCAAGTGTTGGTGAAATGTATCCACTTGATAGTGAAGTTAATGTAATGGTAACTGATTTTGATCCTAAACGTGCTCGTTTAATCGTATCAAGTAAAGCATTAGAACTTGCTAAAGAAAGAGAAACATTTGATTCTTATATGAAGAATCAAGATTCTGAAGATACTAAAGTTACTTTAGGCGATGTCTTCAAAGATTTTGAAAAAGAAGATAAATAATTAAATAGATAAGGATGATTTAAAATGAAGTGCGGAACAGTTGCGGTTGTAGGACGTCCGAATGTTGGTAAGAGTAGCCTATTTAACCGTCTTGCAGGTGATAAACTTGCAATAACTGATGATGCCAGTGGAATTACAAGAGATCGTCTTTACGCAAAATGTAATTGGCTAGATCAAGAATTTGCTCTAATAGATACTGGGGGCATTGAATTATCTAGCCTTCCTTTTATGGAAGAAATCAGAATGCAAGCAAATCTTGCAATTGATGAAGCTGATTTAATCATTTTAGTCGTAGATGGTCGAGTAGGAATTACTAAAGAAGATACAGATGTAATAAATATATTACATCGTTCAAAAAAACCAGTAATAGTAGCTGCTAATAAGATTGATGATATCAAGTTTATGGATAATGTTTATGAATTCTATAATTTAGGTGTTGAATATGTCTTTGCGGTTAGTGCTTTACATGGAATAGGAATTGGTGATTTACTGGATCAAGTTATTGCGTTATTACCAGAAAAGAAATTAAAAGAATATAAAGATACAGTAGAATTTTGTTTAATTGGTCAACCTAATGTTGGTAAAAGTAGTTTAACTAATGCTATTTTAGGAACTGATAGAGTAATTGTATCCGATATTGCGGGTACCACAAGAGATGCTATTGATACTCCATTTGTAAGAGATGGAAAAAATTATGTAGTTATCGATACAGCTGGTATTCGTAAGAGTGGTAAGATTTATGAAAATGCAGAAAAATATAGTCTATTAAGAGCTATTAAAGCAATTGAAAGAAGTAGCGTCGTTTTAATCTTACTAGATGCAATTAAAGGTATTGATGAACAAGACAAAAAAGTTGCTGGTTACGCAATGGATGCTGGTAAAGCAGTTATTATTGTTGTAAATAAATGGGATGCAGTTACTAAAGATGATAAGTCAATGCAACGTTGGATTGATCAAATTCGTAAAGAATTTGTTTTCTTAAGTTATGCACCAATTTGTTTTGTCTCAGCTTTAAAGAATCAAAGAGTACAAACTTTGTTTGAAGAAATTCAAAATGTTTACAACAATTATGTTAAGAAGATTAAAACTAATGTTATTAATGATATCATTCTTGACGCAACTCTTCTTAAAGATTCACCAGTATTTAATGGTGATCGTTTAAAGATTTATTATGTTTCGCAAATTGATAAAACACCACCAACCTTTGTATTTTTTGTCAATGATCCTAAATATTTACATTTTTCATATCATCGATATTTAGAAAATAAAATTCGTGAAGCTATCGATTTTACTGGTACCCCAATTAAATTCATCCTTAGAAAAAAAGAAGACTAATATATTATTGTAAATATATTAGTTTTTTTGTTATTTTCAATGTTAAAAGAGTTGAAAAAAAAGTGATTTTTTAGTATAATAAATATGATTGTTTATTTTTTTATTTAGAAATTTACTGAAAGGAGAAGCATATGGAAACAAATTATCAAGAACCATCAAAGAAGAAGTTAATGTTATGCTATATCATTATTTGTTTAATTTTAACTGGTTTATCATTTCTTAGCTTTCTATTTTCTGAATGGGTACTTCCTATTTGTACTTTAATATGTTCAATATTTGGATCAATTGTCTTTTTCTTATTGATTAAAAGTCGTGATTCAATTACTCCTGAAAGTGGAAAGGGGAAATTTTTAGTATTCATGGGTGCTCGTTATGCGTTAATGATCGCTGGAATTGTAATTTCATGTGTTATAGTTCGATTAACAATGAATGATCCGATTGATCCTAAGCGCTATTTGATTGCGGTAATTGCAGCTGTTCCTTATGTTGCAACAGTTGTACCATGGTTATTAATTAAGAATTAATGATGTTTAATTATTTCTTAGCTTTTGAAAATTTCTTTAAATTTGATTTTAAATACTTTACAGGTGAGAATTTAATATCTTATCTCGTAATGTTTATTGTTATTATTTTAGCCTTTATTATCTATTTTGTCTTCCGCAAGAAAGATCCTACTAAACCTGAAAAAGGATTTGCGATGATCGTTTGCTTTATGGTTGAAAAATTAGATGGTATGGTTGAAGATATAATGGGTAAAAAATATCAAGGATTTGGTGGCTATGTATTAGGACTTGCGTTATACATTGGTTTATCATTCTTTGTATCATTAATGGGACTTCCAGGACCAATGAGTAATCTTGGAAATACTTTTGCAATGGGGCTTTGGACCTTTATTTTGATACATGCTAATGCAATTCGTGCTAACCATTGGAAATATTTCAAACGTTATATTGATCCATCACCAATAATGCTACCAATTAATTTATTATCAATGTGGGCTCCACTTCTTAGTATCTCACTACGTATTTTTGGTAATGCATTATCTGGTTTTACCTTAATGGCTATTGTTTATTGGGCCTTAGGTAAGGTATCCTATATGATTTTTGGAGGAATAATGGCAGCTGGTCCAGCATCTATTATTGTTGCGCCACTCATTACCCCAGTATTACATGCTTATTTTGATGTTTTCTCTGGTGTTATCCAGACATTGATATTTATGATGTTGACTATGATTCAAGTGGCTCAGGAAGATCCTGATCCTGCCCTTGCGTAGAAAGAAAGGAGGAACTATGAATTTATTATTTGCGATGTTTTTAGCTGTAGATGGTTTAGCTGCCATCGGTGCTGGTATTGCGGTATTAACTGGTGCTGGTTCTGGTATTGGTGAAGGTTACCTAATTGGTAAAGCTCTAGAAGGTATGTCTAGAAATCCAGAAATGGCCGGTAAACTTAGAACTAATATGATTCTAGGTGCAGCATTAGCTGAAACAACAGGTATTTATGGTTTATTAATAGCTATTTTAATTCTCTTTATCTAATTTATAAAAGGAGTATTCGTTATGAATTTACTTGTACTAATTTTAACTGAATCTGTTCTAGACAAACCAGATAGTGAATCATTTATTGAAAAAGTAATTCCTAATTTCTGGGCATTTCTAGTTCAATTTATTGCGTTTATCATTATGATTTTAATCGTAATTAAATTTGCGTATAAACCAGTTGCTAATTTCTTAAGAAAAAGAAGAGAATATGTTGAATCTAATTTAAATGAAGCTTTAAATAAAAATAAAGAAGCTGATCTTAATTTAGAACAAACTAAATCTAATCTTCAATCAAGTCAAAAAGAAGCAATTCAAATTATTCAAGATGCAAAGAAGCAAGCAGAACTTGAAAGAAGTCAAATGCTTGAAGATACAAATAAAGATATTGCTGCAAGAAGAATTAAAGCTGAAGAAGAACTTGAAATTTCTAAAGAAAAAGCGCTTAAAGAAATGCATGATGATGTAATCGATATCGCAATGGAGGCTACTAAGAATATTTTAAATCGAAATATTAGTGAACAAGATGATCAAAAATTATTAGATGATTTTGTTGACGATTTAATCGATGAAAAAGTGGAGAAGTAGCATGGACTCGCTATACACTAGATATGCGGGAGCATTAATATCCTTAGCGATGGAAGATAATGATTTAGAAGGATATCGTAGTGATATTAAAGACTTGCGTCAAGCAATCAAAGAAAATGAAGGTATTTTAGATGTATTATCATCAGCATTCATTGAATTTGATGAAAAAGAAAGAATTATTGATAATTTCTATCCTGGTCGTGTTAATATTCGCAATTTCCTTAAAATTGTTGTCCGCAATAATCGTAGCCGTTATTTAATAAAAATCTTAAATGAATTTATTGAAGAATGCAATGAATATTTAAATATTAAAGATGGAACTATTTATTCAGTTCGTAAATTAGATGAAAAAGAGATTGAAAGAGTCGAAAAAGGTATCGAAAAAAGATTATCTTGTCGAGTAGAACTTGTTAATGTTATTGATGAAAGATTAATTGGTGGTATCAAAGTTATCGTTGATGATAAGATATTTGATGGATCAATTAAGAATAAGGTTGAGAAATTAAAAGATTCCTTAGTGAAAGGTGGTGCTTAAAATGACTATCAAATCTAATGAAATTGCTAGTTTAATTAAAGAGCAAATAAAAAACTATTCGCATAAAGTGGAAACTAATGATGTAGGTACGGTTGTTACTGTCGGTGATGGTATTGCGTCAGTCTATGGATTAGATAAAGCTATGCTATCAGAATTATTAATTTTCCCTCATGATGTTTATGGAATGGTCATGAATTTAAATGAAGATAGTGTAGGAGCTATTTTATTTGGTAATGATTCTCTAATTGAAGAAGGAGACATTGTTAAAAGAACTCATAAAGTAGTAGAAGTACCAGTAGGTGATGCTTTACTTGGACGTGTAGTTAATGCTTTAGGTCATCCAATTGATGGCTTAGGTGAAATTAAATATGAAAAAACTCGTCCAATTGAAAGAATTGCTCCTGGTGTAATGACACGTAAGAGTGTTGATACCCCACTTGAAACTGGAATTAAAGCAATTGATTCAATGATACCAATTGGTCGTGGTCAAAGAGAATTAATTATCGGTGACCGTCAAACTGGTAAAACAGCAATTGCTATTGATACAATCATCAACCAAAAAGGTAAAGATGTATTGTGCGTATATGTCGCAATTGGTCAAAAGAACTCATCTGTTGTTCAATTAGTTGAAAAATTAAAAGAACATGACGCAATGAGTTATACAACAGTAGTATCAGCTACAGCAGCTGAACTTGCTCCACTTCAATACATTGCACCATATGCTGGTGTAACAATGGCTGAAGAATGGATGGAAAAAGGAAAAGATGTATTAATCGTTTATGATGATTTAAGTAAACATGCGGTTGCTTATCGTACATTGTCACTATTATTAAAGCGTTCACCAGGTCGTGAAGCTTATCCGGGTGATGTATTCTATTTACATTCGCGTTTACTTGAAAGAGCTTGTCGTTTATCAAAAGAATATGGTGGCGGTAGTATTACTGCTTTACCTATTATTGAAACGCAAGCTGGTGATATTACAGCTTATATTCCAACTAATGTAATTTCTATTACTGATGGACAAATTTTCTTACAAACTGAATTATTTAATTCTGGTCAAAGACCAGCTATTGATTCAGGTTTATCAGTAAGTAGAGTAGGTAGTGCTGCTCAATTTAAATGTGTTAAAGCAGTTTCTAAATCTTTAAAGATAGAACTTGCTAATTTCCATGAATTACAAGCCTTTGCTCAATTCGGTAGTGATTTAGATGATTCTACTAAGAAAATATTGAAGCATGGTGCTATTTTAATGGAAGTATTAAAACAAAAACAATATGATGCTCGTACTTTTGTTGAACAAACAATTGAAATTTATACTGCTCAATTACGTGTAATGGATGATCTTGAAACTAGTGAAGTAAATAAATTCTTAGAAGGTTTAATGGTAAGCTTGAAGAAAGATTATTCTAAAGTACTCGATGATATCTATGAAACTAAGATTCTTAGTAAGGAAAATGAAGATATCTTAACTGAAGCTATTAAAAAATATAAAGAAGCATATAGTAATTAATAGTTTATAAATAAAGGAGGTGAGATGATGGCTCAAGGTTTAAATAATACTAAAAGAAGAATTAAATCAATATCTTCTACTCGTAAGATTACTAAAGCAATGGAACTTGTTGCGACAGTAAAACTTAAAAAGTGGAAAGATCAAATGGATAATATCGTTACTTATTTAGATATTATGGATAAGGTAATTAATTCTGCTAGTGATATTGATGATTTCAACAATATCGATGAACTTAAACGTTATCCTAATGCCACATCTAATCTCTATATTGTCATTACATCATCTCTTGGATTATGTGGTGGCTATAATTATAATATATTTAAATTCTTAAATAGTATAATTACTAAAGATGATAAGGTGATAGTTATTGGAACTAAAGGTCTTGTTAGATTTAGTCATGAAAATATCAATTTAAATGATGAATATGTCGATCTAATGAATAAAATTGATTATCAAAAAGTTCAAAATTTAGTAAGACAAATTCAAAATGAATATCAAAGTGGTAATTATAAAAAAGTATGTCTTGTATCAACATTATATAAGAATTCACTTAATTTTATTCCAACTGAATTTAATTTATTACCACTTGCTAAAGAAAAGAATGGAAATGAAATTCAAAAAGAAATTCTTTTTGAGCCAAGTAAAGAAGAGGTCTTATTGAATATTATTCCTAAATATCTTAATTCATTCCTTTATGGAAGAATTATTGAAGCTATGGTTTGTGAACAAGCTGCTCGTCGTAATGCTATGGATAGCGCTACTGATAATGCAGAAGAATTATTAGAAAAATTACGTATTGAATATAATAAAGTTAGACAAGGAGCTATTACTCAAGAAATTACTGAGGTAGTAGCTGGCGCTAATAATACTTAGGAGGATCTATTTATGGAATCATATAAATATGGTTATATTGTTCAAGCAGTTGGACCAGTAGTTGATGTTAAATTTGAAAAAGAACATTTACCTAAATTATTAACTGCTTTAACAATTGAAATGAACGATGGTAAAGTACTAACTGTTGAAGTACTTCAACATATTGGTGATGATATCGTTCGTAGTGTTGCTATGGGATCTACTGATGGCTTAGTAAGAGGAATGAAGGTATTAAATACCGAAGCTCCAATTAGTGTGCCAGTTGGTGAAAAGACTCTAGGACATATGTTTAATGTATTAGGTGATCCAATTGATGATTCTGATCCTAAGGAATATGCAGATTGTCAAAGGATGCCAATTCACCGTGAAACACCTAAATATTCTGATCAATCGACATCAACTGAAATTCTTGAAACTGGTATAAAAGTCATTGATTTACTATGTCCATATGTTAAAGGTGGTAAAGTAGGTCTATTTGGTGGTGCTGGTGTTGGTAAAACTGTATTAATTCAAGAATTAATTAATAATGTTGCGACTGAACGTCATGGTATTTCAGTATTTGCTGGTGTTGGTGAAAGAAGTCGTGAAGGTAATGATTTATATTTTGAAATGAAAGAATCAGGCGTTCTTAATAAAACTGCTCTAGTCTTTGGTCAAATGAATGAACCTCCTGGAGCAAGAATGCGTGTTGGTCTATCTGCTCTAACAATGGCTGAATATTTTAGAGATGTAAAACATCAAGATGTATTATTATTTATCGATAATATTTTTAGATTCACTCAAGCTGGTAGTGAAGTATCGGCTTTAATTGGAAGAATGCCATCAGCTGTTGGTTACCAACCAACTCTTGCGACGGAAATGGGACAATTACAAGAACGTATCACATCAACTAAAGATGGATCTATTACATCTATTCAAGCAATTTATGTACCAGCTGATGACTTAACTGACCCAGCTCCGGCTACAACATTTAGTCATTTGGACGCAAAAACTGTTCTAGATCGTAATACTGCTTCATTAGGTATTTATCCAGCAGTTGACCCTCTAGAATCTGCATCAAATATTCTTGATCCTCTTGTATGTGGTGAAAGACATTATTATGTAGCTCGTGAAGTTCAAAGAATTCTTCAAAGATATAAAGAATTACAAGATATTATCGCAATTCTTGGTATGGATGAATTAAGTGAAGAAGATAAGAAATTAGTTAATCGTGCTCGTCGTATTCGTAATTTCCTATCACAACCTTTCCATGTTGCAGAACAATTTAATGGTATGAAAGGTAAATTTGTTAAGAAAGATGATACAATTCGTTCATTTGAAGAAATTCTAACTGGTAAATATGATGATTATCCAGAATCATGTTTCTTATATGTCGGTACTATTGAAGATGTAATTAAGAAAAAAGAAGACATGGAGAAAGTTAATGACTAATTTCAAGTTAACAATTGTTACACCTGACGGCAAGAAGATTGTTGATGAATGTCATATTCTTAATGTTGTAACTACTGGTGGAGCTCTTGGTATTCTTGCTCATCATCTACCTTTACTTGCGGTAATCGAAATATCTCATTTAAATTATAAGAAGATTGTTGATAATCAGGAAGAAAAGGTTGAACTTGCCATTCATGGTGGAATTTTAAATGTTAAGGAAGATGAAGTAATTGTTCTTGCGGAAGCATTTGAAACAAAAGATGAGATTGATTATGAAAGAGCTAATCGTAGCAAAGCTAGAGCTGAAGAAAGATTAAATAGCCCTGATGAAAATATTGATATCAAAAGAGCTGAACTTTCTTTAAAACGAGCTTTAAGTCGTCTAAGTTTACGATAAATTAGCTATTCAAATTATTGGAATTATATCAAAAAATATGATATAATATATTGCTTGTATTGGTGAATGATATGAAATGGACACTTCAACAATTATTAAAAATCAATAAATTTCCTTTAGAATTCGATTTTGAAATTGATTTTAAAGAAGATATAAAAGATATTGAAGACATCTATGATATCGAACCAACAAAGGTAAGCGGTAAATTATATTTAGTTGATGATAATGCCTATCGAATTGTTTATCATATCGATACGATTTTAACACTTCAATGTTCACTAACCCTGGAACCAGTGGACTATTATTTTGAAGAAGATTATGATGATATCTTTTCAACTAATCCTGATGATGATGCTTATCCAATTGAAAATAATACCCTTGATTTAAGACAAATCGTATGGTCTAATATTATTATCGATAAACCAATTAGTGTTACTCGTGATGATGCATATGAAATCTTAGAAAAAAGAGGTATTAAATTAGGTGAAGAACCAATACTAGACGAATCAGAGACTGTTCTATCATATAGTGATGGAAGATCCACTGAATCTGAAGATGAAAATTAGAAAGAGGTAAAAGAAATGGGTGCTATTGCTCAACAACGTCGTGTTTCCAAAACTCGTAAATTAAAAAGACGTACTCATTACAAACTAGAAGTTCCAGGCATGATGGTTTGTCCTAATTGTGGTGAATTAAAATTAAATCACCGTGTATGTCCTAATTGTGGTTTCTATAACGGTAAACAAGTTAAAGAAATCAAAGTTAAGGAAGCCAAAGAAGATTAATTTCTTCTATAATTTCTAAAGACGCATCAGAGGATGCGTTTTTTTATTTAATTAGTGAGCAAAATTAATAAAACATGTTATAATAAAATGAAAATAAATGGTGATAATATGGATCAATTAACTCATTATTCAGTAATGAAAGAACAAACAATTGAATTATTAGCTATTAAACCTAATGGCATTTATGTGGATTGTACATTAGGTGGTGGCGGTCATAGTGAAGAAATTTTAAAAAGACTTACTAATGGACATCTTTATTGTTTTGATCTTGATATGTATGCGATAAATAAAGCTAGCGAAAGACTTAAAAAATATTTAGATAAAGTAAGTTTTATTCATGCAAATTATGCTGAAATAAAAGAAAAATTGGCTGAGCAAAATATCAGCCAAGTAGATGGAATTTTATATGATTTAGGAGTTTCTAGTTTTCAATTAGATGATGATTCCAGAGGTTTTTCATATCGCTTTGACGCAAAACTAGACATGCGGATGAACCAAGAACAAGTTTTATCAGCATATGATGTCGTTAATGATTATTCAGAACAAGCTCTAACTAAAATCCTTTTTGAATACGGTGAAGAGAAATTTGCTCGTAAAATTGCAGCTGAAATTGTTAAAAATAGAAAAATTAAGCCAATTGAAACAACTTTTGAATTAGTAGAAATAATTAAAAAGAGTTTACCTGCAAAAGTTTTAAGACAAACTGGTCATCCAGCTAAACAAACTTTTCAAGCAATAAGAATTGAAGTCAATCAAGAATTAGAATCATTAAAGAAAAGTATAACAGATGCATTTGATTTATTAAATAAAGATGGAAGAATTGTCGTAATTACATTCCATTCATTAGAAGATCGAATTGTGAAAAATTTATTTAAAGAAAAAACAACCCTTGATTTACCACAAGGATTGCCATTTATTCCTGAAGGAATGAGTATTGATTATGAATTAGTCAATAAAAAGATTATTTTAGCTGATGATTCAGAATTAAATGAAAATCATCGTAGTCATTCCGCCAAACTTAGAGCTATTAAGAAAATAAAATAAGTGAATTATTTGATTACCCAAATAATTCACTCTTTTTTTATTGAAATTCATAATGATATTTAATTAATTTTTCTTCATTTTCTTTTAAGAAAATTAAATCTCTCTTTGATGAGAATTCTCCATCAGTTTGTGGTCGATCAGCACAACCAATCCATGGTTCAATACAAATGAATGGCGCAAATTTACCACCATTAGGTGTCCAAATACCTAAATGAATAAAATCATCAAAGATAAATCTTACACCATGATGAGTATCTTTATTCTCTAATAAAACATTATGGCTAATAACATTTTCTAAAACAATAGCATCTCTTTCATAATCAGCATAATTAAGATTTAATTCTTTTAGATTAATAAATTCTTTAGAACGTTTAGTAAAATCAATTAAACCAGTTTCTAAGTCTACTTCAGGTGTTTCATATGTTCCACATTTATCGAAGATGATATGATAATCTTCGAATTTTTCATTTGCAAGAAGAGGAACTTTAAATGCTGGATGAAGTCCTAAATTAAATGGCATTACTGATTTTGAATGATTAATTACTCTTATTTCAGATAATAATTGATTATTTTTTAATTTATAATCAACATATAATTCAAAATCAAACGGATAAATAATTAAAGATTCTTTATCAGCTTTAAGAAGAAAAGTAATTTTATCATCTGACTGAGAAACAAATTTAAAATCAAAATTTCTCGCAAAGCCATGTTTGCGCATTGGATAATTAATTCCATTAAATTTAGTTGTATCATCTTTTAGTTTTCCAATATTAGGAAATAATAGTGGAGCACTATATGACCAATATTTAGGATTTGAATCGTGTAAATATTCAAGTCCATGGTATTTAATACTTTTTATTTCAGCACCATGATCACTTATTTGAACTTCAAGATCATTATTTTTTATAGTATATAACATGTTGTCTTATCCTTTCCCTAATTAAACAATAATTCTTTAATTTTTTTAAATAATAAATTGTATTATTTGAAAAAAAATTAATTAAATGTTATAATTGATTAGAAAATAAAATCGATGATTAAGAGGAGTAGATTAAATTTAATGTTTAGAGAAGAGTTGGATGGTGAAAAACTCTCATTGATTTAATTGAAGGTAGCTTAGGAGATGTTAGAATGAAATAATAGTAGTTCTAATCGTTGCTGGCGTTAACAGACAATGAGGGAAGCTATGCTTCTAAATTAAGGTGGTACCACGATTAATGTCGTCCTTTATTATTTAAAGGGCTTTTTTTATTGCCTAGAAAGGAAAAAATAATGAAAAAAGAATTATTATCTACTAAGTATGATCCAAAATTAGTTGAAAAAGGAAAATATCAAGAATGGTTAGATGCTGGTTATTTCACTAGTGGTGATATCAGTAAAAAACCATATACTATTGTTATTCCTCCACCAAATGTAACTGGTAAATTACATATTGGTCATGCGCTTGACACAACCTTACAAGATATTATTATTCGTCGTAAGAGAATGCAAGGTTATGATGCTTTATATTTACCAGGAATGGATCATGCGGGAATTGCTACTCAATCAAAAATTGACGCAAAATTAAAGAGTCAAGGTTTATCTCGTTATGATTTAGGAAGAGAGAAATTCTTAGAAGTTGCCTGGGATTGGAAAAAAGAATATGCTAATTTCATTCGTGCTCAATGGGCTGCATTAGGATTATCTCTTGATTATACAAAAGAACGTTTTACAATGGATGATGGATTATCAAAAGCCGTTGTTACTGTTTTTACTACTTTATATAATGAAGGTCTTTTATATCGTGGTGAAAGAATTATTAACTGGGATGTAGAAGCTAAAACTGCTTTATCAAATGTAGAAGTTATTTATAAGGATATTGAAGGAGCATTCTATCATTTTATCTATCCATTTGCTGATGGAGAAGGTGGACTTGAGATTGCGACAACAAGACCAGAAACAATGTTTGGCGATACAGCCTTAATGGTTAACCCTAATGATAAAGAACATAATATGTATATTGGTCGTAAGGTAATTATCCCTGGAACTGATCGTATTATTCCGGTTATTGGTGATGAACATGTAGAAATTGGTTTTGGAACTGGTGTAGTTAAAGTAACTCCTGCTCATGATCCTAATGACTTTGAAGTTGGTAAAGCTCATAATCTTGATTTCTTAATTTGTATGAACGAAGATGGAACGATGAATCATCTTGCGGGTAAATATGAAGGATTGGATCGTTTTGAATGCCGAAAAAGAGTAGTAGAAGATCTTACTAAAGCAAATCTTTGTCCAAAAGTAGAAAAAATGATTCATTCAGTTGGTCATTCTGAAAGAACTGGAGTAATTGTAGAACCACGTCTATCTAAACAATGGTTTATTAAAATGAAACCATTAGCAGATGATGTCATCGCAATGCAAAATAGTAAAGAGCGAATTGATTTTGTTCCAAGTCGTTTTAACAAAACGCTACTTCAATGGTTTGATGTTGATGAAGTTCAAGATTGGTGCGTAAGCCGTCAATTATGGTGGGGTCACCGTATTCCTGCATGGTATAAGGGTGATGAAATCTATGTTGGTGAAAAAACACCAGCAGGAGATGGTTGGGTACAAGATGAAGATGTACTAGATACTTGGTTCTCTAGTGCTCTTTGGCCTTTCGCAACTCTTGGTTGGCCAGAAAAGACCGATTTACTTGAAAGATACTATCCAACTGATTGTTTAGTTACTGGTTATGATATTATTACATTCTGGGTATCAAGAATGGCAATTCAAGGACGTCATTTTACTAAAACTCATCCATTTAAACGTTGCTTCATCCATGGTTTGATTAGAGATAGTCAAGGAAGAAAGATGTCTAAATCTTTAGGCAATGGTATTGATCCATTTGATTTAATTGATCAATATGGTTGTGACGCAATGCGTTATTTCTTAACAACTAATGGAACTCCAGGCCAAGATTTAAATTATTCAGATGAAAAAATGGCATCATCTTGGAATTATATCAATAAGATTTGGAACATTTCCCGTTTCATTCAAATGAATTTAGAAAAAGTTAATTATGATAATCGTTCAATCGATTATTCAATTCTTACTAAGATTGATGAATGGATTCTAAATAAAGAAGCTGATTTAATTAAAGCAGTTGATAAACATTATGAAGATTATGAATTAGGTGAAGCTGCTAAATTAATTTACAATTTTACATGGAATGATTTTGCTAGTTGGTATCTAGAATTAACTAAAGTAACTTTTAATGCCGATGATGAAGCATTAAAATTAAATGAATGTGCAATTTTAAAACAAGTATTGACAACCATTCTTAAATTATTGCATCCATTCATGCCATTTGTTACTGAAGAAATCTATCAGCATTTCTATGAAGGATCAATTATGGTAAGTGATTGGCCTAAAGTTGGTAAGAAAATAAAGACTAATCCAGAAGAAATGGAATTATTAATTGATATTATTACTTCAGTTCGTAATATTCGTAATGAAAAGAATGTTGCGATGAGTAAGAAATTAAATATCTTATTAGAAAAGACGATTGATTTTGATCTAAATAAATTCATTGATGATTATAAAGAATATTTATCTAAATTTGTTAATTATGATAAACTAATGATCTTTGATGAACAAAAAGATTCAAAAGAAGATTCAGTAATTAGTGTTTTAAAAGGTATTAATATTATTATTCCATTAGCTGAATTAATTAATTTAGAAGAGGAAATAGCAAAATTAAACAATCAAAAAGAAAAATTAATTGGTGAGGTTAAGCGTTGTGAAGGTATGCTAAACAATCCTCGCTTTGTTGAAAAAGCTCCAAAAGAAAAAGTAGAAGCTGAACAAGCTAAATTAAAAGCATATCTTGATCAACTTGAAGAAGTTGATAATTTGTTGAAGAAGTATAATAAATAATTATGCATTTTGATGATGTCTTAACTTTTAAGAATTGGATAGAAAATGAAAGAAGATTTACCAAATCAACAACCATTGAAAGAATGAAATTCTATGCAAGTTTATTTGATAATCCTCAAAATAGTTTTTTATCAATTCATGTCACTGGTACGAATGGTAAGGGAAGTACTGTTGCATATTTAAGAACAATCTTTGAAAAAAAAGGATTAAAGGTAGGAACTTTTACTTCCCCTTACATTACCATTTTTAATGAAAGAATCTATTATAATCATCATTACATTAGTGATGAAGATTTATTATATTATGCTAATTCAATTTTAGATAAATATGACCTAATTGATGAAAATCATATAGAAAGACCAACTTTCTTTGATTTTATCACCTTACTTTGTTTCTTATATTTCCGTGATCAAAGAGATTTAGATATTGCGGTAATCGAAGTAGGAATGGGTGGAAGATTAGATGCTACTAATATTATTAATCCTCTATTATCAGTTATTACTAATGTTTCATATGATCATATGGAACAATTAGGTAATACATTAGAATTAATAACATTAGAGAAATTAGGAATTGTAAAAAAATGTGTTCCACTAATTACTTCAATTAAAGAAAATAATCTTTTAGAATTATGTAAAAAGAAATGTAATGAATTATCATCTGAATTAACAATTGTTGATTTTAATCAATTAAAGATTAAAAAAGTCGATTTAGAGCGTTCGACATTTGATTATAAGACTAAAACTAATGTCGAAATCTCTCTTAACGGTTTTCATCAAATCGAGAATGCTTGTTTAATAATTGATATTATCGAATGTTGGAATAAAATTACGAAATCTTTCAAACAAGATTTCTATATTTCAGACGAAATATTATATGATGGTTTAATTTCAACTAAGTGGCCAGGTAGATTTGAATTAATGAATAATAATCCATTAATCTATATTGATGGAGGTCATAATATTGGTTGTATCAATCGAATTTGTGAATTTATTACATCTCTTAATTTTAAAACTAAAAGATGTGTTGTCGCTATATCAAGCGATAAAGAAAAAGAAAAGATGATTGAACAATTAGATAAGACCTTTGATGAATTAATCTTTACTCATTTTACTTATAAAAGGAGTAGTAATGCCGACGCATTATATGAAATGTCTCATGCCAAAAATAAAATATTAATCGAAGATATTGATGATGTAATTAATTATGTCTATAATCATCAAGTTGATTTTACTTTATTCATTGGAAGTCTTTATTTTATTAGTGAAATTAGACCTAAATTAATGAAAAATTAGATAAAAATTTATCTAATTTTTTCTTTTTAGGAGTTCATATGATATTAAAAGAAATGCCAAAAGAAGAGCGACCTCGAGAAAAATTAATTATTGAAGGACCAGATCATTTATCATTAGTTGAACTTGTTGCAATAATCTTAAGAACTGGTTATAAAGATGAAGATGTAATGGAAATTTCCCATAAACTATTATCGCTTGTAGATAATGTTACTGAACTTCCAAATCTTACTTTAAATGAAATTTTAGAAATTAAAGGAATTGGAGAAGCTAAAGCAATAACCCTTTATGCTTGTTTTGAATTAGGAAAAAGAATTGCTAATTATAAAAAAGTGGCCATAGATTTTAAAAATCCAGAATCTATTCATAATTATTTCTATAATCGAGTGAAAGATTTTCAACAAGAACATTTATATGCTTTATATCTAGATACCAAAGGAAAGATTATTTCTATTAAAGAATTAACTATTGGTACGATTAACGCAACCCTAATTGACAGTAAATTAATTTTTAAATGGGCATTTAAGTTTCAAGCAAATGGAATAATATTAGTTCATAATCATCCAAGTGGTGATTCTTATCCATCAATTGCAGATGTTAAAATGACAATGGAATTAATTAAACAAGCAAAAATAGTGAACTTTACTATTTATGATCATATTATCATTGGTGAAAAATGTTTTAGTATGCGAAGAGATATGATTAGTAATCGATTATTCAATTAATAAGTAATTTTTTAATAAATTTAATCAAAAAAGAGTATAATAAAGATTGAAAAGAGGAAAACTAGACATGATGAATCAAAAAAAATATCTAATTATCCTATCAGCATCTTTAGTATTATTAGGAGCTGTTATTGCTTTATATTTTATTTTGCCTAAAGCAACTCTAGAAAAAGTAACTAAAAAGAGTGATGAATATATTTATTATGCTGATATTTTTAATTTTACTTTATCTGATGATGAATCATATTATGCTATTACTAGTCTTAAGGAGCGTCATCAAAAAGATCAAAACATTACTATTCCAAAATCAATTGATAATATTCCAGTAAAGAAATGGATTGGTGATCAAGGTAATTTTACATCTTGGCGATATATTAAACAAGTTGATATTCCAGAAACTATTGAATATATTGGTGATTCGATGGAAGATGAAGGAATTCTACATGGTGGAACTTATGGCAATAAGATAATGATTTGTGAAGGTTCAGAACTTGTAAGTTTTAATGTAAATAAAGATAATCCTGTTTATCGCAGTGTTGATGGTGTTTTATTCAGTAAAGATTTATCAGTTCTTATTCGTTATCCAAATGCTAAAGTTGGCGATCAACCTAATCTTTGGTACAATATTAGCAGTGATGTAAAAGAAGTATATGATTATGCATTCTATCGTAATACTAAATTAAATCGAGTAACTCTTGGAGAAAATGTCGAAAAAATTAATTCTTTTGCATTCTGTGAATGTATCAATCTAAAAAATGTTGATTTAAATAATAAAGTAACAGAAATTGGACAGTTAGCATTTAAAGAAACAGGCTTAATTAGAATTGATTTACCTAATACAATTGAATCATTAGGAGTTAGAGCCTTTGGAAGTAATGAAGATTTAGAATATGTTTATATTCCTTCTTCAATTAAATCAATCAAAGAAAACTGTTTTTCTATTTGTAAATTATTAAAAGTTTATACTGAGAGTGAGAATATTGAATATTTAAAATCATTATATTCGTGGAAGAATATTGAAATTTTACCAGTTGAATAAGATGATTAATCATCATAATTGATTTTTTTAGTAAATTATGGTATAATTACTAGCGTTGAAAAATGACAAAATTTTAAAAGGAGAAAAATAATGAGTAAATTTGTTTATTTATTCAAAGAAGGTAACGCTAAAATGCGTAACCTTTTAGGTGGTAAAGGTGCTAACCTTGCTGAAATGACAAACTTAGGTTTACCAGTTCCTCATGGATTTACTGTAACAACTGAAGCTTGTACAAAGTATTATGACGATGGTAGAACTTTATCAAAAGAAGTTGTTGATCAAATTTATGAAGCTTTACACGTTGTTGAAGGACAACAAGGCAAAAAATTTGGTGACAATGAAAACCCACTATTAGTATCTGTTCGTAGTGGTGCTAGAGCTTCAATGCCTGGTATGATGGATACAATCTTAAATTTAGGTCTTAATGATGTTTCTGTTAAGGCTGTAGCTAAGAAAACAAATAATCCTCGTTTTGCATATGATGCATATCGTCGTTTTATCCAAATGTTTTCTGATGTAGTTATGGAAATTGACAAAGCAAATTTTGAAGCTATCCTAGATGCTAAGAAAGAAAGTAAGGGTGTTACTCTAGATACTGATCTAGATGCTGATGATTTAAAAGATGTTGTTAGCAAATATCTAGTTCGTTATCAAGAAATTAAAGGTGAACCATTCCCTCAAGATCCTAATGTTCAATTATTAGAAGCTGTTAAAGCTGTATTTAGATCATGGGATAATCCTAGAGCTAATGTATATCGTCGTTTAAATGGTATTCCTTATTCTTGGGGTACTGCTGTAAATGTACAATCAATGGTATTTGGTAACATGGGTCCTACATCTGGTACAGGTGTTGCATTCTCACGTAACCCTGCAACTGGTGAAAATGTATTATATGGTGAATATCTATTCAATGCACAAGGTGAAGACGTTGTTGCTGGTATTCGTACTCCTAACCCAATTTCTCACTTAAAAGAAGATAATCCTGCAGTATTCGAACAATTCAAGAATGTTGCATTAACACTTGAAAAACATTACAAGGATATGCAAGATATGGAATTTACTATTGAAAATGGTAAATTATTCATGCTACAAACTCGTAATGGTAAGAGAACTGCTCAAGCTGCATTAAAGATTGCTATTGATATGCAAAGAGAAGGATTAATTTCTGAACAAGAAGCTGTATTAATGGTTGATCCTAACCAATTAAATGCATTACTTCATAAAGGTTTTGATCAAGCTGCTCTTAAAGCTGCAAAACCTATTACTAAAGGTCTTCCTGCATCTCCAGGTGCTGCTTGTGGACAAGTAGTATTCTTTGCAGAAGATGCTAAAGCATGGAAAGCTGAAGGAAAGAAAGTAGTTCTAGTAAGAATGGAAACTTCTCCAGAAGATATCGAAGGTATGATTGCTGCTCAAGGTATCATGACTGGTCGTGGTGGTATGACAAGCCATGCAGCAGTAGTTGCTCGTGGTATGGGTGCTCCATGTGTAGCTGGTTGTAGTGAAATTAAAGTAAATGAAGAAGAAAAATGGTTTGAAGTTGGTGGCAAACGTTATAATGAAGGCGATTGGATTTCATTCGATGGTTCAACTGGTTACGTTTATGGTGAAAAGATTGAAACTGTTGATGCAT
The DNA here is from genome assembly GCA_900317575.1 of uncultured Bacillota bacterium. GTDB lineage: Bacteria > Bacillota_I > Bacilli_A > ML615J-28 > CAG-313 > UBA1737. The sequence continues at coordinate 27,997 of ONHH01000048.1, forward strand.
CAATTTCAGGTGACTTCAAGACTTTAATGGATTGGGCTGATAAATATCGTGCATTAAAAGTTAGAACTAATGCTGATAATCCTCGTGATGCTAAAGTTGCATATGACTTTGGTGCTGAAGGTGTAGGTCTATGCCGTACAGAACATATGTTCTTCGAAGGCGATAGAATTAAAGCTATCCGTGAAATGATTGTTAGTGACAATGTTGAAGATCGTAAGAAAGCATTAGCTAAATTACTTCCAATGCAACGTCAAGACTTCATTGGTATCTATAAAGCAATGAAAGGTTATTCTGTAACAGTTCGTTATCTTGACCCTCCTCTACATGAATTCGTTCCTCATACAGAAGAAGAAATGAGAGAATTAGCTAAAGAAATGAACATAAGCTATGAAAAAGTTAAACAAACAGTTGATAGCTTACATGAATTTAACCCAATGCTTGGACATCGTGGATGCCGTCTATCAATTACTTATCCTGAAATTGCAGAAATGCAAACTCGTGCAGTAATTGAAGCTGCTATTGAAGTTAATAAAGAAGGCTTAAAAGTAGTTCCTGAAATTATGATTCCACTTGTTGGTGATGTTAAAGAACTTAAGTTCGTTCATGAAATTGTAAAAGAAACTGCTGAAAAAGTATTCGAAGAAAAAGGTATGCGTCTTGATTACAAGTTTGGTACAATGATTGAAGTACCACGTGGTGCTTTAACTGCTGGTGAAATTGCACAAGAAGCTGAATTCTTTAGTTTTGGTACAAACGACCTAACTCAAATGACATTTGGTTTCAGCCGTGATGATGCTGGTAAATTCTTAGAAGATTATTACACTAAGAAAATTTTCGAATCAGATCCATTTGCTCATCTAGATCAAAATGGTGTTGGTAAATTAATTAAGATGGCTGTAGAAGCAGGTCATGAAACTCGTAAAGATATTCATTGTGGTATCTGTGGCGAACATGGTGGTGATCCAGAATCAGTTGAATTCTGTCATCGTGTTGGTCTTGATTATGTTTCATGTTCTCCATTCCGTGTTCCAATTGCACGTTTAGCTGCAGCACATGCTAATATCAAATTCCCACGTAAATAATTAAATAAAAATAGCTATAGTAGATGAATTAATAATTCACAAACTATAGCTTTTTTTAATTAAAAAGGTTAAATATTTCATTTACATATGATATAATATTTACAAGAAATAATAAACATAAGAAAGAGGAAGATTATGGCTAAAAAGAAAACAAGAAAACCAAGTAAAAAAAATCAAATCAAATTAACGCCATTTTTAATAATTATTATCGTTGTTGCGGTTATCGTTACGGTATTCTTTATGTATCGTGCTGGAAAATTTGATCCCCTTATTTCAAGCATTAAAGAAAAATTTGGTTTAGTAGAAGAAACTCCTGCTGAAGAACCAGTTGAGGAAGAATCCCCTTCTGAAGGAAATGAAAATCAAAATCCAGTAGTAATTGGTGATGGAGAGCTTTCAATCAGCTTTATGGAGCTTGGTA
>ONHH01000063.1 GCA_900317575.1 uncultured Bacillota bacterium
TAATTCTTTAATTTCATTAATATCTTTAAGATTAATGTGATATTTTAAATCTACTTTATGATTAATAGTTCCTAGTCCACTACATGGTGCATCACAAATAATGACATCATAGAGAATAGGATAAGAATAAGATGTTGCGTCAGCTAGAAAAACATTTACATTATGGATACCTAGTTTATCCATATTATCTTTAATCTTCTTTAATTTCTTTTCATAGATATCACAGGCTGTAATATTTAATTCATCATGATATTTACTAGCTAAATATAAGCTCTTGCCTCCAGGAGCACTACATGCGTCAAGAATTAAATCATTCTTCTTTATATCTAGATTATCTACTACTTGCATGCTAGCATAATCCTGCATAATAATAAGGCCATCAATAAAAAAGGATGAATTGATGAGATTTGCTTTAGTAATAAAGCCATTATTAATCTTTTCATAATCAATATTTAATTCATCTAATTTTTGATACATCTTATCATTATTAATTTTTAAATTATTGATTCGATAAGTATTAAATGGTTCTTTATCTAAATAAAAATCTAATAATTTAGTACCATATTGATGATATAATAATTTAGTTATTTCTTTATCTAAACTTAACATGATACTAATTTTATCAATTTCATTTAAATTATCTAATTTAGGTAAGGGATTCCTTTGATAATTTCTTAAAACAGCATTAACAAATTTAGAGCTTCTAAAATCATTCTTCTTAACATTTTCTACTAATTCATTGACGATATAGTGATCAGCAAGAGAGAGATAAGTGATTGAATAAGCCCCAATTCTTAAAATATTCTTAATATATGGTTTTACTCTAATTCCTTTAATTAAAGGAGCTAAATAATAATCAATTAAATCTCTTTTTTCAACTACTCCATATAATATCTTTGTATATAATTTATGATCTTTTTCATCAATGAGTTTTAAGCTTTGATCAAGTATAATTGATAAATATCCTTGATGATTAAAGATTTCTATTAAATCAAGTGCCAGTTTATTGTACATTATCTTTCACCAATACAATATTTAGATAAGCACTAACACAAGCTAAATATTCATCATGACTGATATCTTTTCGCTTTAAATAAGTAATAATCATTTCTTCTTTTAATAGACTTGGTGTAGTAACCATTAAAGAAAAATTATTGATTTCTTCTTCATCAAGTACTTTTTTTAGTTCTTCATCAAAGATATTATGACTATCTAAATTGATATCATAATTAATTAATGTTTGATAAATTTTAATTAAATCTTCTTCATTAAAATTAGTAAGAAAAGCTAAGATCTTTACTTCATATTGATTATAGATATCATTCTTGTATTCATAGATTAAATCTTTTAAAGTAATAAAATCATTATCAATGACATTATATGTTTCTTCATCATTATTAAAATTATTCATATTATGATTAATCTTTTCGATAATTAAATCAATCATCTTATAGCAATCATTATTAATTTTATTATAATAATTAAGAATAGTAAAGATTATTAATTCTTTATTCTCTTTTTTTAGATATTCAGTAATTTCTTCAAATAGTTTCATAATTATCTACCTTTAAAAATATTATACACTAAAATAAAGATTTTTTAAAGTAAACTAACTATCTTTCTAGAATAAAGGACTTGAATAAATTAAATAACTATGATAAAATATTATGAATTAAAGAGGTGATTTTATGCATCCAATATTATTTGACATTGGAAATTTTGAAATTTCTACTTGGAGTGTCTGTGTAATAATTGGCGTTTTATTATTAATTATTTTTTATTTAAGAGATATTCGTAAGTTAGGAGTAAGTGAACAATTAATTGATCGAATTGTTATTGTCGGATCAATTGCAGGTATCTTTGTTTATATAGGTTGTTCTTTCTTTGATAGCTTATGGCATGCGATTGACATAGCTAACGAAACTGGTCATTTCTCATTCTTTGATGAAACTGGTAGTTTAGTTGGTGGTGTTACATTTGAAGGGGGAATTATCTTAGGCTTTATTGTTTGGTTTATTTTATTCCCACTAGGAATGAAGAAAGATAAGAAGCATTCCTTATATTATATGGATAAATTAGTAATGTATATCTTCTTAGGACATGCTATAGGACGACTTGGATGTTTCTTTGCCGGTTGCTGCTATGGAAAGACAACTACATCTATTCTAGGGATGATTTATCCAACTGATTTATATGGATCAGTTAGAGTATATCCAACTCAATTAATTGAATCATTCTTCTTATTCATCTTCTTTATTATCTTTAAGCTTAAGGTTACAAAGAATCAAACTGAAAAATATTTAATCACTTATGGTATCTTTAGATTCTTCCTTGAATATTTAAGAGGAGATAATCGAGGAATGGTATTTGGTGGTATTATTTCTCCATCCCAATTTATGAGTATTATCTTCATCTTAGGTGGTATTGCGTGTATCATTGTTCGTCATAAATTATATTATAATGAAAAGAATGAATATGAATTATTAAAAGAGAAATATCCCGAAATTGTTAATAATGAAGCATTTAAAAAACAAATTGATGATTTAATTCTTAAAGTTAATTATGATCGTAAAGCCTACCATGAAGGTAGAAGAAATCATTTAACTGATGAAGAAATAGCAAATAATTATTTAAAAATTGATGAAGTTATCAATTTAGATAATGAAGCTATATCACCAACTATTATTAAATATTATATGGATTTAGAAGAAGAAAAAGAAAATAATCATTATGAATTAAGAAGATATTTTTCTCTTCCTGAATATATTGTTATAGCCTTACTTGTTTTAAATCTTATCTATTGTGTAACTGAAGGTATTGATGAAAACAAAACAGTTGAAAATGCTATCCATAATGGAGCACAAAAAACAATCGAATTAAAGAGTCTAACTGATGAAGAAGATATTGAATCATATTCCTATTATTATGTCAAGAAATCTTCTGTAGAATCAGTTCAAGATAATCGTGTGTATATTCGTTATTATGTTAAATCAATTAATAATTATATCTATATTGAATATAATATTAGTTCTAATACTTCAGTCGAAGTAAATCAAGAAAAATATTTTAGGGTTAATCAAATAGCTAATGATTCTCATTCATATATTAAATATGGAAAAGATAATATGAATAATTGTTGTTAAATTAAAAAGGTGCCTAAGCACCTTTTTTTAATCTACAATAATACAAATAATTGGATATAGAATAAAGACAATTAAAGCTTTTAACCATGAATGAGTAACTCCAAATGATGGTAAAAAGAATCCTAATAATACATAAGTAATAAAAATTAGAATTAAAGCTATTCCCATAACCATCTTTTTCTTAGATGAATTAATAATCGATAAAATTACTTCACTAAGAGGAATTAATAAGAATACTAACCAGGCTTTACCCCAACTATCCTTAACAAATAGTCCAATTGAAAGAAAGACGATTACACAAAATAGAGGAATAATTGCTCTAATTTTTTTGAATACTTTATGATTATTACGTCCAGATCCATAATTAACTCTTACTTCATCATCATTCATTTCTACATCAATTACTTCTTTTTCTTCTTCGCTCATTTTTCACTCCTATTATTCAATAATTTTAATATTTATATCACCACTAATTGATGATGTTCTCTTTTCTTTAATTTTACCAGTTAGATTAATATCTCCTGATATTGTTGAAAGCTTAGCCATTTCAACATCAACATAATTACATGTTATATCTCCTGATACAGTGGAAACAATTAATTCATTTGCTTTTAAATCACGTACAGCAACATCAGCTGATACTAGGCTTAATGATATCTTTTTAGCACTCATTCTTTCAATATTAGAATCTCCTGAAACTGTTGCTATAGAAATAGATTGAGCATCTAATTGTTCAATTTCATAATCACATTTAACAGTATTAATTACAACTTCATTGAATTTAATATTTTCACCAATTAAGATTTCGATACTACCTACATGTTTTTTAAAAAATACCCCTGATTTATTCCTAATTTTAATTTTATGATTATCAGTAGTAACATTAATATAATCTTTTAATTCATCAGATAAATTGATATCAATACCAGTTCCTTTTTTATTCTTAATATAGACATCTTCTATAAATACTTCGGTTATATCAAGATTATATTCAGTCTTATCATCCACATTATTATTTAAGATGATTTCTTCGACTGGCCCAAGCATTTCGATAATTTCATCATCGCTCAAGCCAGCCTTATAACCGATGTCAAAACGATTTTCATATTTATTCAATATTTCTTCTTGATTATTAATCTTTTCATTTTCTAAACGATTCTTTAATTTTTCTAAATATTCTTCCTTATTCATCTTCATCACCTATTTCTTTTAAAATTCTTTCAGCTTCATCAATACTAATTTCACGATTCTTTAAAGCTTGATATACATCATTCTTACTCATCATTGTTACTTTAGAAATATTAACATTATCAAAACCTAAAGCTTCAATTACATCACTTAAATTCTTTTTAACTGTTGGATAAGAAATATTTAAATCTTTTTCAATTAATTTAATATTTCCCCCATTCTTTAGAAATACTAAAGCAAATTCTTTTTGTTCATCACTCAAATAATCAAAACGAGATAAATTAAAATTTCCAGTAATTTTAGTCCCACATTCACAACATGTAAGTTCTGTTACTTGTAAATTCTTTGAACATATTGGGCAAGTACCTATAACATTATACTTTTTTGGCATTTTTATCACCTCACACCAATATTATACTACACAAAATTAATATTGTCAAGAAAAATAATTAATTTTATTAATTTAATTATTAATAATATTAATTATTTAATTAATTATATTAATTATTACTATTAATAGAATAATAAAATGAGCATTCTTTTTAAGAATGCTCATTTTTTATTGTTATTATTTTTTTAAATTATAGAATGATTTAATACCATCATAAGTTGCAGTATCGCCTAATTCATCTTCAATTCTTAGTAATTGATTGTATTTAGCAATACGGTCTGTACGTGATGCTGAACCAGTCTTGATTTGACCAGCATTTAATGCTACTGCAATATCAGCAATTGTTGTATCTTCTGATTCACCACTACGATGGCTAACTACTGCTGTATAGCCAGCTCTCTTTGCCATTTCAATAGCTGCAAATGTTTCAGATAGAGTACCAATTTGATTTACTTTAATTAAGATAGCATTAGCAACGCCTAATTCAATACCTTTAGCAAGTCTCTCAACATTAGTAACGAATAAATCATCACCAACTAATTGAACTTTCTTGCCAAGACGATCAGTTAATACTTTCCAACCTTCCCAGTCATTTTCATCTAATCCATCTTCAATTGAAATGATAGGATATTTCTTGATTAGTTTTTCATAGAAGTCAACCATTTCTTCTGCAGTTAATGATTTGCCTTCACTCTTAAGATCATATTTCTTAGTCTTTTCATTGAAGAATTCGCTTGATGCAACGTCCATTGCGATATAAGCATCTTTACCAGGAACATATCCTGCTTTTTGAATAGCTTCTACTACACATTCTAGTGCTTCTTCATTACTAGATAGTTTTGGAGCATATCCACCTTCATCACCTACAGCTGTGTTGCAGCCTTTGTCTTTTAAGATTTTCTTTAAGTTATGGAATACTTCTGCACCCATTCTTAATGCTTCTCTAAATGTAGGAGCACCTAAAGGCATAACCATGATTTCTTGGAAATCGATACACCAATCAGCATGAGCACCACCATTTAAGATATTCATCATTGGTGAAGGTAATTGATGTCCACTAAAGCCACCAAAGTAACGATATAGAGGAACACCTTGATAATCAGCAGCAGCTTTAGCAACTGCTAGTGATACCGCAAGAATTGCGTTAGCACCTAATTTTCCTTTATTAGGAGTACCATCAAGTTCGATCATCTTCTTATCAATTCCTAATTGATCAGCTACATCCCAGCCTACAAGTTCAGGAGCGATAATTTCATTTACATTTTCAACAGCTTTTAATACACCTTTGCCAAGGTATCTAGCCTTGTCACCATCACGAAGTTCAACAGCTTCATGTTCACCAGTTGATGCACCAGATGGAACGATTGCACGACCAAATGCACCACTTTCAGTTGTAACTTCAACTTCAACAGTTGGGTTACCACGTGAGTCTAATACTTCACGAGCATATATATCAATAATATATGGCATAATAATTTTTCCTTTCTATTTTTTATTTCCTATAATATTATACAACTTTTTAAGTGTTTTGTCATTAAAATAGCAAACAACTGGATATAAGTATCCAACTTCTTTTTTACAATGAATTATCATCTTGTTGACCACTTCATCATTTAAATCAAGATTAAGACTTTCATCAATATCTAATTTCTGATTTAATTCTTTAATCATTGATATAAATTTAATTGTTGCATCTCTTTTTGATGTATCCTTATCAATGTAATTTAATGCTAGCATTAATTTATAAATCTTTTTATCAATCTTATTATTATATTCATTTAAGACGTAAGGGAGAATTACGGCATTTAAATAGCCATGACTTAAATGATAATTAGCAGCAATCGAATGAGATATTGCGTGAACATAACCGACATAACTTCTTGTGAAAGCTAGTCCAGCTTTGTATGATGCAATTTGCATATTCTTTTTAGCTTCTAGATCAGGAGTTGTATAGCTTAGATATAAATTGTCAAAGATTAATCTGATAGCATCAATACTATCCTTACGGGTCTTTTTAGTTGTTGCTTTACCGATGTAGGCTTCAACTGCATGGGTTAATGCATCCATACCAGTTGTTGCGATAAAGAATTTAGGAAGGGTAATTTGACTTAATGGATCAAGAACTGTGTAATAAGGAATTAATTTAGGATCACTGATTGCATATTTTTGATTATTATCTAAATCTGATACGACAGACGCAACAGTACATTCAGAACCAGTTCCAGCTGTTGTAGGAATAAGAATAAAATCTAGGGGTTGCTTTTTTATTTTGAGCATTCCTCGCATTTTAGGAATTGAGATATTATTAGTGATTCTTGATGCGATAATCTTACATGCATCCATTGTTGAACCACCACCAATGGCGATAATTAATTCAATTTTATTATCAATGGAATATTGGACTGCTTTTTCTATTGATTGTAAATCGGGATCTGATGGTATTTCATCATAGCAAGATATTGAATAATTATTTAATTTATTAACGAGATTTTTATAATAATCTGTTTCTTTTACTCTTTTACCAGATAGAATTAAAATATTTTTAATATGATATTTATTATCAATTGTATCTTTCAATTCATCTAAATTAGATAGAATTATTGGCTCTCTAAATTTAATAAAGAACATCATTAGATACATTAATTTTTGAATAATTCTTTTAATAATAATCATTAGAATCCTCTTGTCTTTACCGCATCAATTACAATATCTCTAATATATAATGATGTTCTTTGATATGGACAATCTTTAAAGTAATATTGTCCATATTCGCCAAAGAAGACATAATCAACAATTGCTAGCTTATATGTCTTATTTGGTTCAATATTATATGCTGTATAATAGATATAATCTGATTGTTGATTCATATAATATTGTAATTGACTAGAAGTTATAGTTACTTCAATTATTTGATTATCAAATGGGAAGACTTCAAATACTTCATTGACTGTTACTTCTCCAGCATTAATAGTAGTTCTAACTCCTCCAGTATTTAATACCGCAAGGTCACTATTGAATTTTTCTTTAATTGCGTTTACCGCATAAATTCCTAATTGTTGACGTGATTTATATGATGGATTAGTACCAATTACTGTATCTGCTTCATCAAAATATGTTTGATAGGTATTAAAGAGATTTTCTATATCACTATCTTTATTATAATTATCTGGATAATAATGATTAATCGTTGATGATTGAGGAATATTATCAATTAATTCATAATGAATAGATCCTACTGATAGATTCTTAGTATTAGACTGCATTACTGGTAAAGGTATATCATTATTTCGATTTAAATTTTCTCTTATTAATTGATGAGTATGACCACAGATTAATCCATCAATCTTTTCATCACCAGTTAGTGCTGCTATTTGATCATTAAATGATTCATCATAATCATGGATTGATACGATTACCATATCACATTTATCGATTTTTCTTAAGGCTTCAGCATAGGTTTTAATATAGGGAAGTGGATCAATAAATTCATAATCTTTAATCTTTTCATATGCTATATCTGATTCTTCATTTTCACCTATTGCGCCTATAATACCAATCTTAAGATTACCTTTATTAATAATCGTATATGGTTCTAAGAATTCTAATAATTGATTAGTTTCTTTACGAATTATATTACAGCCTAAGAATGGGAAATTAGCTTCACCATTACTTAAATCCTGATCTTTAAATTTAGCTATTTCTTCAATGCCCCAGTCAAATTCATGATTACCAATAACGAATAAATCAAAATTTAACATATTTAACGCATCAATAAAGATTCTTCCTCTAGTAGTATTAGATACATATGTTCCTTGAAAGATATCACCATTAGCTATTTTTAAAGTAGAATTACCAGTTTCTATTCTTTTTATTATTGTCGCAACTCTTGAAAAGTCATTACCTGATTCTGATTGTCTTAAAGCTCCGTGAGTATCATTAATTGAAAAGACATCTAAATAAGATTTAACACCATTACTATTTTCATATAGTATAACATTACTATTACTACTAATCTTATTATCTTTAGATTTTGCGGTAACATAGATATATGTTGTTTTAGTAAGTTCTAGATTAATAATTAAATCAGTGGTAGTTTTATAATAAGTATAATTTAGATAGATATCATAAGCTATTGCGTCATCAACTGGACTAATATGTAAAGTCTTATTATCAAGAAAAATAGTTGGTGGATAAATTTCTACATCATCAAAGATAACTGTGTTACTAAAGCTAGAAAAAGTTAAATCATTAAAGCTAGCTCTTACTTTAAATGAATATTTATTACCGAATCGATTAATTTCAAAAGTATTTTTATAAACACTCTTATAATATTCATCATTTACATATATTTCATAGCCTTTAACATTATCTAATTTATTCCAATTAAGCGTAGTTCCATTTAAGACTAATTCAATTTTATCATTGCTATCAATATTTTCCCCATTAGCTTCTTCACAGCTAATAAGAAAGATTGATAAAAAGATAAATGATATAATAATTAATATTTTTTTCATAATATACTCCCTTATAAATTAAAAAGACATCTTTGATGTCCTTTTAATTTGCTCTTCTAACAAGACCTTTCTTAGGGTCACGATTGCCTTTAACAATGTACAATCTTTTTGTACGATGATTTAAATTGAAAAGACTTCTTCTGTTTTCTGGTGTTGTCATTTTTGTATTCCTTTCTTTATTCTCTTTTGATTTCTTTTTCTTTTTAGTTCCTTCGAAGAATGGAAGGATTAATATTGGTACTAATACACAATATACAATTGATGTAATAACTGATAATAAGATTCTAGCTAAGAAACTTCCAAATACATAAGCATAAGAATAATATTGATATAATTTACTATCAACATATAGACCTACAGTATTAATTAAGGTAACAATTATTGATGAAATAATAATTGACATCATCAATAAGGTTGTATGTTCACTTGGTTTCTTATTTTTCATGAAGAAACCAACAATTAAGCCTCTCATACCTGCTGGTAAAATCCATAGTATGGTAGTAGGGGTAATACCATAACCATCCAAGAATTGAGCGAGTAATCCCGCAATCATTCCTGCAGTAAAGGCTGGCCAAGGACCAAACATAATTCCACACATAATTAGTGGTAAACCACTTAAAGTAATTTTATATGGTCCAGTATTAATTGAAAAACGCGATAACACAACATATAACGCAATATAAATTGCCATTCCTACAATCAGACGTATTTGTTTCTTTAATTTCAATGTTCGATGCTCCAAAAATCTTTTTCTAATTCTAAATAATCAATTGTTCTTTTAAAGACATTACTGCCAATAAAACCATGATAAGCACCTAAAGGTGAAGGATGAGATGTTTCAAGTACTAAATGTTTAGGATGATTTAAGTATTTAGCAATTGAATGAGCAGGATTGCCTAAGAGAATAAATACAATTTTTTGATCTAATTGATTGATTTCTTCAATAATCCTTTTTGTGAAAATCTCCCAACCTTTATTCTTATGAGACAAGGGTTTATTTTCTTCAACAGTTAAGATTAAATTTAATAATAATATTCCTTTCTTAGCCCAATTAGTTAAATTACCACTATTAGGTATTTTAAGACCTAATTCTTGATTTATTTCTTTATATATATTCATTAAGCTTTTAGGTATTTTAATTCCATCATTTACCGAAAATGATAAGCCCATAGCATATCCCGGTGTTGCGTAGGGATCTTGACCAATTAAGACTACTTTAATATCATTTAATTTAGTTAATTCAAAAGCTTTAAAGATATCTTCTCTTTTAGGGCATATCTTTTTAGTATGATATTCTTGATCAATAAATTTCATTAAATTTATGAAGTAGGATTTATTTGCTTCAACATTAATAATATCATTAAATTCTTTCATAGTAGTACTCATCTATTTCTAACATAATTATAGCATAAAAATGATTAATTATCTAGAAATAACAATCTAAAAATATTATAATATATGTGAAAGGTTATGGAGGTTATCATGAATAATTTATTGATTGGACAATCAGGTGGACCAACATCCGTTATTAACGCAAGTGTTGTTGGATCAATTCTTGAAGCAAGGCTTCATAACGAGATTGATAGAATATATGGAGCTCATTATGGGCTTGATGGTATTATCAATGAAGATTTAATTCTAATTGATGATAAGATGAATGTCGAAGAATGGATGTATACTCCAGGAGCTATTCTTGGAAGTGTCCGTTTTAAAATTGATGAATATCCTAATGATTTAGCTTTATATGAAAGAATCCTTACTATCTTTAAGAAATATGATATCCGTTATTTCATCTATATTGGTGGTAATGATTCAATGGATACATCAAGAAAGATTAGTGATTATTTCAAGAAAATCAATTTTGATTGTAAAGTAATTGGCTTACCTAAGACTATTGATAATGATTTAGTTGAAACTCATTTTTGTCCTGGTTATCCATCAGCTGCCAAATTTGTGGCAGTGGCAATTGAAGAAATTTATCATGATTTAATCGTTTATAAAGAAGGTAGAGTTACCATTGTCGAAATTATGGGTCGCGATGCTGGATGGTTAACAGCAGCAGCTAAAATTCCAAGTATTAATGGGGTTAATGTTGATTTAATATATCTACCAGAAAAACCATTTAATATGGATGATTTCTTAAATAAAGTTAAATCCATTTATGATAAGAAAAAAATGGTCTTAGTCTGTGTATCTGAAGGTATTGTTGACGATAAAAAAGAATATATCTTAAAGCATCGTGAATTTAAACCTGAAGATGATTTTGGTCATTTACAATTAGGAGGAGTTTCTTTAGTTCTAGCTGAAAAAGTAAAGAAATATCTCAATCTTCCAGTTCGCGCAATCGAACTTAATCTTCTTCAAAGATGTAGTATGCATCTTGCGTCAAAGACTGATTTAAAGATTGCTAAGAAGAGTGGAATGTATGGCGTAAGAATGATGTTGAAAGGTAAGAGTGATTTTATTGTTTCAATAAATTTTAAAAATAACCATTTTTCATTTAAAATGGTACCATTAATTAAAGTAGCTACTTTAGTTAATAGATTCCCATTAGAATGGATTAAAGGTGATAGTGATATTAATGATGATTATTTAAATTATATTCTTCCTTTAATTAAAGGAGAGATTAAATTAAAATATCAAAATAACCTACCTCACTTTACAAGAATTATCGAAAAATAGTCCCTATCTTATGATAGGGACTTTTTTAATCGATTTCTTTTTTATCAAAATAATGTAACCATCGACCTCGATAATAAATAATCGTATAAATAATCGAACTAATAATCCAAGTTAATGGATATGCCATGAAGATAAATTTAATATCATGAGTAGCAGGAATAGACATCATTACTGTTACATAGATAGATCTAAAGACACACCATACTGATAACATAATTACCATTGGAATTATTGCTTTACCGGAGCCTCTAAAGACGGATGCTAGAGAATGTGATAGAGCTAGAAATAAGAAGAATAAAGATTCAATCCTTGATTGAGTAGTACCAATTTCAATAATCTTTTGAACATTTTCAATTGATTCATTATTATTAATAAAAATCTTAATAAACATTGGTGCAAATATAAATAACAAGATACCAAAGCTTTCGGCCATAACTATTGACATAGTAATACCAAATCTTGCTCCATCCTTAGCTCTTTGATATTCTTTAGCTCCTAGATTTTGACTAATAAAGGTTGAGATAGCCATTGTGAAAGAAGTTACTGGTAAAAAGACATAACTTTCAATTTTGGAAAATGATCCACATGCTGCTGTAGCAAGACCGCCAAAACTATTAATATTGCTTTGAATTAAGACATTAGCAAAACCAATAACTGAATTTTGAACACCAGTAGGAATTCCATATTTTAATATTTCTTTACTAATTTCTTTATCTATTTTTAATTTTTTTAGTTCTAGATGATAAATATTTTCTTTCTTTAATAAATGGATTAATGCCAGCAAAGCTGATATAAATTGCGATATTATTGTCGCAAGGGCTGCACTCCATACACTCCATTTAAAAATACCAATAAAGATTAAATCGAGAATGATATTTAAAACACTAGAAATAATTAAATAGATTAAACTTCTTTTACTATTACCAACTGCATTTAAAATACCATTGAAGGTATTATACATAATATTAAAGATTGATCCAATAAAATAAACACTAATATATTGTTTAGAATAAACTAATATTTCTGGATCAAGATTCATAAAACGCTCAACAATTAGAGGTAATAAGAAAAATCCTAGACTTGATAAAAGAATACCAAAGATTAATCCTAATACAACATTAGTATGAATAGCTACACTCATCTTTTCATAATTTTTTGCGCCAAAGAATCTAGATATAACAACTCCAGCTCCTAAGGATGTTCCAATAAAGAAACTATTGAACATAAAGATTAAGCTATTTAAACTAGTAATTGATGAGAATGCATTATTACCAATAAATTTACTAACAATTAATGAATCAATAGAACTATATAATGTTTGAAATAATGAACTTAAGAATATGGGTAAAGCAAATATCAACATTATCTTTTTGATATTGCCTTTAGTCATATCTAAGGTTCTTTTTTTATTTTCTAGTTCCATAATTAAACACCTACTACGAATTATTCATTCTGATATTTATAATTCGTTAACATTTTAAGACATCTTTCAAATCGAACACCATACCAATGTGTATCAACTACATCTAGAGTTTCTTCAATTGATGATACAACAAATTCTACCGCAAGCTTAGCTGCTTCTTTCATCGATAATCCTCTTATTAAGCCACCAAAGAAGCATGACGCAAAGATATCACCAGTTCCATGAAACATCTTATTAATTTTCTTTCTTAAATAATATGTGATCTTTTTGCCATCATACATTGCAACTCCTAATTCATTATCATTAAATTTAACACCAGTTAATAGAACATTCTTAGCTCCTAATTGATGTAATTTAATTAATAAAGTTTCAATATATTTTTGATCATATTCTTCTTTATAAGCCTCACCTAGTATGAAGCATGCTTCAGTAATATTGGGAACAATATAATCACTAATAGCACATAGGCTTGCCATATTTTTAGCAAAATTCAAATCAAAGGCTGGATATAATTTACCATTATCAGCCATAGCTGGATCACATAAATATATATTATGATCATTTTTAAAAGTTTGAATGATATCTTTTACAATATTTATTTGTTCAGTACTTGCAAGATATCCCGTATAAAGACCACTAAATTTAAATTGTTCTTTTTGCCAATGTTTCTTAATTGGTTCCATTTGATCTGTTAAATCTTTACAAGTAAAGCCTTGAAAGAAAGCAGTATGGGTTGAAAGAACTGCTGTGGGCATAATTGCCGTTTCAATTCCCATACTAGATAGAATGGGAAGTGCCACTGTTATTGAACATTGACCAATACAAGATATATCTTGAATTGTTAATACTTTTTCCATTATAGATAACCTTTCTTAGCTGCAAGAGTATCTAAGATATGATCGCTAGTATCTTCCGTGTAGGCCCAGAACATTATTCCTGCCCCATTAATAGAATTTGCATAATCATATTTAGCACCAATCGCATATGATGAATCATATGTGATAAAAATCTTCGATGTAGAATTGTATAGGTATGAACCTACTACTTGACCACTTGATGTTTTTTCTGTATATTCAGTAAAACCACCCTTATCAATGATTGCTTGAATAGCACTACCATATAGAGTACCTGAAGCAAAGCTTCCTTCAATTCCATCAACCTTAGTTAAGGTAGCATCAGCTCCAAGACCAGGATATGTTGGAGTAGTTGCACTACCAGTTATTTTATATGCTTTACCATAACCAGCAGCACCAATAATTAATTTATTCTTTGAGAATCCTAATCTTGACATTTCATTGACACCATATACTGCTCCAAATCCATATCCATTATCATTAGGACTTGAATATAGAGGTGATAAGTGAGTTGCACGTGATGAATTATTTAAATCATAACTCATAATATTAATATAATCTAAATATTTATTTAATGTTGGCATATCCCAACGAGATGTAGATAAGCCCCAACTTGATGATGGAATCGCAGCAGTAAGTAGATAACTTGATCCACCTTCATCACTACGAGCAGTCATTTCTTCGCGTAAAGCTTTAGCTAAAGCATTTACTTGACTTGCGACAACTGGATAAGATGATGATACATATTCCCAGTCTAAATCAACACCATCAAAATTATATTGTTCAACTGTATCCATAACATTCTTAACAAAGGTCTTGATTAGATTTGAATCTTTAGTTATATCATAAAATGCTTTAGAAGTATCACTACCAACCCCATTAATTACAAGAACGTTTCTTACATCATTAGCTTTTAATAATTTAGTTTCATTAATTAAATCAGGACTGCTTACCGCAAGAGTTCCATTTGAATATGGTGTAGCAAAGCTATAATACAAAATATCTAGAACTTTCTTTGTTGATTCGGAGAAGATTTCTCCAGTCTTTTTATAACGAGCACTATAGATTTTATAATTTGATAATGCTCCAGTATAGAAATATGTTGCTATAGGAGTAGATGGAAAATCACTAAATTTAACTGGATTAATTGTAATTGTCTTTTTAACAGTTGAAGTTGAACCACCATTACGCTTAATTGTACAGCTTACTTCAACTGTTTGTTTTTTATGAGTTTGATAGATTTTTGATGTAGAGCCATATCCATCTTTAATTTGATATAAATTAGGATTTGATGAAGACCAAATAAAGCTAGCATCATCATTACTACTAATTAATTCATCAAGAGTATCAGATTCAACTACATCACTAACACAATTAAGAATTGTATCAGTTGTAATACCAGAATGATCAACCATCCATCTTGCATAAAGAGTTGCTTCATCACTGACTTCTTTAATAATATCACCACTAAATCCTGAATTTAAATACCAACCAACAAAATTATATCCATCCTTAGTTGGTGTAGGTAGAGTATTAGTACCTTTATAATTAATAGTTGCGTATTCTGCAACGCTTCCTCTTTTAACAATTAAAGTTAAATTTAAAGCTGAAGTAGCATTATCTGGTAGATCACGAGATAAATCTAAATAATCTCCTATTTCAATATTTTTAATATTTGTATAATCTTTTTGAGCAGCATTAACAATAATAAAATAATCACAATTCTTATTAGTATCATCTAATGCTGTACCATCATTTACAATACTTACTACTACATATGTATCATCTACTTTATTAAAGCCAACCTTATATGCATATTGATAAGTATCACTAGTTGTCATTAAAGATGTTTTATAGATAAATACTTCTTCTTGATAACGACTAAAATATGCAGTTGAATAATAATTAATATTTAATGTTAGAATTTCTTGATAAGTTTCCATACTAGCACCATCAAGATTACCACCATTTAAATAGAATTTAACAACATATTCATGATTAAGAATTAAATATTCAATTTGAGCTTCAAGTTCAACTAAAACATTTAATTTTGTTACATATCCTCTAGCAAGATCAGATAATGAATTATAAATTGATCTAGCAGCACTAACAGCATCTTGATCATCTAAAGTTAAATTAGCTTTAGTAGGTAATTTATTAACTGCATCATCAAAAGCTTTAGCTGCCTTCTTTGCAGCATCAATTAATTTTAATTCTTCAATTCGATTTTCTAGTGCTACTAATGTATCTAAATTTGTAACATATGCTTTAGCATTAGCTGATAAGCTATTATAACGAATACGAACAGTTCTAACACTATTTGCATCATCAAGACTCAATTCATCAATCTTTGGTAGATTATTAATTAAATCAATAACAACTTGAGCTTGTTTCTTTAAAGCTTCAACTCCTTCTAGATATGCTATTTGATTTTCTAATTCTACTAATTTATCATAATTAGATACCACTGCTTTTTCTTCATCATTTAATAATTCATAGCTTGACCTAGCATTTTCAACTTGTTGTTTATCATTAAGAGTGATTGTATCTTTATCAGGTAAATTATTAATTAAATAAACTGTATAATCAGCATTCTTAAGTAATAAGATTTGATGTTCAGCATCATCTAAATGTTTAAGATTATTAATTCTATTCTTTAATTCTTCATTTAGCATATTATATTTACTGCGAGCATTTTTAATCTTTTGTTCATCACTTAAAGTAATTTTATCAATTTCCGGTATTGTATTAATTAAATCAATCACTTCTTGAACTAATTTATTATCATTTGCTTCCTTAATCAATTGATCTAATTCTTCTTTATAACTCAATAACTTATCATAATTAGTTATTTTTGATTTATCATCAACTGATAAATCATTATAAAGTTTTAAACATTCATTAATAATATTTTCTTCATTAAGACTAATTGGGGTATTAATATTATTGATTTTTTCAATTAATACATCAATATTATTAATAGTTGGAGTATCTTCATTTTTACAACTATTAATACTAATAATAGAAATTAAAAGTAAAAATATAATTATTATTTTTTTCATATATCTACACCATCTTTCTTATTTATTATTATATCAAAAATATTCATTTTATGAATTAAAGTTGCAATAAGAAAAGATTCCACTAAATAGTGGAATCTA
>ONHH01000081.1 GCA_900317575.1 uncultured Bacillota bacterium
AAGTTCACCTTCAGGGTCTATTGCAACTATTTTATAACCGTTTCTAATATGAGATCTAAGTAATAATTTAGCAGCTGTAGATTTACCACTACCAGAAGTACCTAGCATAATCATATTAGCATTATTTCTATTATGTTCTTTTTTAATTTGATATAAGAATTGATTAAATAATATTATACCACCAGAGAAATCTATACCAAGTAAGCATGATAATCCTTGGTCTTTAATACTATCAAATACAAATGGATACATTGCAGCTAAAGTTGGTGATGGAATTGGTGTTCCAATTCTATCTTCAATATCTTGTTTTTCAAATATTGGTAAACAAGATTTTAATACTTTTTCTTGTTCAAATCTTAATGGAATAGCAGCCATTTCCATAGCTTCCATAGCAGATTTAACTTGTAATTTCTTTTGATCTAATTCTTCTTTTGTACTTGCAGTTAACATTATATGTAATTGAAAATCAAATACTTTAGATTGATTTGTTGTAATAACTTTAATAAAGTTTTCAAGAGATTCATAATCTTGTCTTAATCTTTCTTGTAAAGTTACATCTGGTTCTTTTTCATATTTTTCTCTTAATTCAACTAATTGTTTATTAAGCATTTTAGATACTATTTCAAATGCAACTGGTATATGTTTAATAACAATTTTAACACCAGAAAGTCCAGTAGTTAAATTTGATAAATAACCAGGTGCTATATATTTTGGATAAGATACAACAGTTAATATAGTTGCATATTTATCACTTATAAAGAACTCATTTGCTTGAAAACTAAGTCCCTTAGGTGCTAATTCTTTCTTTATACTCATTGAGAAATCACCGCCTTCATTTCAAATTTTTTACCTCCATTTAAGAAGTTATCAACAATCATTCTTAAATCTTCATTTGAAACTTGAGAGGCAATTAAACTACAACTAGCTAAATTATTAATTAAGTTTCTTATTCTCTTTTGAATTACTTCATTATTATTATCTTTAAATAATATAAAGAATTCTGTATCAACAACATCGTTATTTATAAAGCTTTCTGCCTTTTCTATATCATCAAGAATTAACTTTCTAATTGATGGATTTTGAGTTTCATTTAATTGTAATTGAAGTTGTGATATATATATATTTATATCAACTGGTCTATCAGCGATTACAATCCAAAATTCATAGTCCATTAAGTTATAAAAAGTTTTTAATGATTCTATTATATTATTTTGAGTAATTTGATCTAATATAAATATATTTTTAGGTTGTACTTTAACACCTGTTACCATATATTTATTATCTAGAATAATTAAATTATTTTCTATGGCTCTTACTGGAATCCAATTTTCAGTACTTGCAGAATTATTTGAACTCATCTTTATAACACCAACCTTCCCATTTATAATTTCTTCTATTGTAATAAAACATAATTAATTCCGTTAAAACAATTAATATATTGTGGTAATTAGGAACTGGAACAACAAGTAATGAACAAGTTCCTACTGGCAATAAACATATTATTGCTTGAGTTAAATTATCAGGAGTGACAATCATCAAAATTAATAATGATGCTAGTATTCCTGAAACAAATATGATAAGATCTACTCTTCTAAATACACCGAAGATAAGCTTACCAGTACTTGCGTTTGCTGGAATCAAATAAGTATTCACTAAATATCACACTCCTTTTTATTCATTATCCTTTTTATTCTCATTTTCTAAATCATCAAATAAGTTTTCTATAGTTTCATTACTTGAATCATTAGCTTTATTAATAGCTCTATTTATATCTTGAGTTTGTTTATTTATAGACTCTGTAACTGTTCTCTTTAAATCATTTAATTGATCAGCATTAAATCCTGCTGTAAATCCTTTAACATTGTTTGCAGTAATGTTATCTGCAGTCATATTATTTGTTTTAATATCAGTAGCATTTATTGTAACTCCATCAAGAGTTTGTGGTCCTTGAGGTGCTTGTGGTTGTGCGCTTTGTTGTTGAGTACCTTCTGAAGCACTTTGTCCACCAGTTGGAATTACTACTGGACCATTACCTGCTTGTCCAGAGAATCCTCCACCAGATGAATTACTATTTGAATTATTGTTTGAATTATTATTTGAATTATCATTAGAAGTATTATTATTACTACCATTATTATTTGAATTATTATTTGTATTACTATTATTATTTTGACTATTACTATTGTTTGCTTCTGCTTGGGCTTTTGCAGTTTCATTAGCTAGATATGCTTCTCTATTATCAAATTCACCTGTTGATGCTCCACCAAATACTTTATTATAGATATCATCAGTTGCAAGATATCTATCAACTGCTGCTTTTTGATCTTCAGTTCTAATAGAAGCATCTAAAGTACCTTTTGCTTGTTCTACTAAACTATCTAATTTACCTGATGTAACTGTAGTAGCTGTCTCACCATGGAAACAATCATCAAGATTAATTTGATAATTACCAAGAATATCTCTATAATCATTATTAAGTCTCTCATATGATTTTTCCATTTTTAATGATTCTTTTCCAATATTTTCAATAGTAGCGGCACCAACTATTCCTTTAAGAGAAGATTCAGTTATTAACGATAAATCATTTGATGATTTAAACGAACTAATTACCTTATTA
>ONHH01000050.1 GCA_900317575.1 uncultured Bacillota bacterium
ATTCTATTGAATGCTTCAATATCCGCTCCATTAAACCTATAAATTGATTGTTTAGAGTCACCAACGATAAATAACGATCCATCCTTTGGTTCACATTTAGTCCAATCAGCGCATGGTACTTTACTAGAAAGAATATAAAAGATTTCACTACACATAGGATGAGTATCTTGGAATTCATCGAGCAAGAAGCATTCATATTTTTCTTGAATTCTTCTTATAATCTTTCCGTCGCTATTAGCATCCTTAATTAACATATCGTATACTGCTTTAGTAACATCTTTAAATGTATATATTCCTTTTAATTCTTTTTCTTTTTGAATATTTTCTAATTCCTTAACACAAGCATCAAGTAAAACTGTAGCTTTATAATTACCTATAGTAGGTATTACTTCACTATTAATTTCTCCTTTACTACCAAATAGAGTCTTTACTTCATCAAAGAATGATTCTTCTTCTACACTTAATTTCTTATGCAATTCTTTATAAGCGGTTTTAGTATTTGAGTTGTATTCATAAATACTCATCAAATAATCATAAACACGACTTATATTAGTAGACCAATCACAATTCAATTCCTTATAATCTTTTAATCTTTTATATAATTCAATTTGTTTTTCTTTGGCACAATTTTCTCCAATACCTGGGTTTGAAATCGCATAACTGATACAATCAAGAATTCTAGCTTTATATAAACCTTCTAACTCATTTATATCACTAAGCGTTACTTTCTCATATTCAATTTCATATTCCTTAAGAGGAAGTAAGTTTGATACTGCATCCTTGAAAAACTCTTTTGCATCCTTTCCAAATAAATCAATTAAAGTCTTAATATTAACATCATTATTTCTTGATAGTTTATCAAAATAATCACCAATAAATGTGTTATATGTATCATCATCAGTAATTTCAAATGAACTTGAAACATTGGTATTAGCAGAATTCTCACGTAGGATTTGTTGGAAAAAGGAATCAATTGTACCCATAAAACATTTATCAATATCCTTTAAGGCATTTTGTATGTATGATAATTCTCTTTCACTTCCCTTTTCTTTCTTTAATCTACTTTCTTCTTCAATTAATAATTCCTGGAATCTTTGGTAAAACTCATTAGCTGCATTGACAGTAAATGTTATTGTACAAATCTTATCAACCTTTCTACCTTCTTTCACAATAGTAATCAATCTCTTTACTAAAGAAGTTGTCTTACCACTTCCAGCTCCAGCAGGCGTAAATACATTCTGATTAATTCTATTTATAACTATATTTCTTGCTTCTTGATCACTCATAAATCTATTATTCATTTTTTTTACACCTCCTTTTTAAAATTTTTTATTTTAAATTTTTTTACTCTTCATCGTCTTCTGTCTTTTTAAAACTCTTTCCGCACATTCTACCAAATTTACAGTACTCACAAATGCCTTTTTCATCTGGCTTAATAATAAAGCTGTTATTATTAATAGCAATAGCTAACTTATCTAAAACCTCATTATTGATAATCTCTCTTGTTTCACTATTATTAACGCAAACAATCATCTTCTTAAGTGCTGGATATAAAAACGCACATTTATTTACTTCTTCATTATCATTAGGATTATCATTACCTTTATTATTTGAATTAAATAATGAAGCATAAATAACTCCTTGCATACAAGAAATAGGATCATTTTCATCATGTTTTTGACTTCTTCCAGTCTTGTAATCAATCACAAGCATTTCTCCAGTTTCCTTGTTCTTACAAATCAAGTCAACCCTTCCGCCAAGTCTAATAACATAATCTTTATTTACTTTAATAGGTTCTCCCTTTTTGTTAATTCTTTCTTCTTCATAGCTTCCTTTATGATAACCATTTACGCTCACTTCTGCATCCACGCATTCATAGTCTTTTAAGTAATCATAAATGACTTTGAGTTGATTTAAGAACCTCTCTTTTTCAGTCTTAATAATATTATCAGTTCCAACCCTTCTTCCGCTGACATATAAATCAAAAGCTGATCTTGCATCACTGATTAAAGTATCTAAATCCCACTTTCTCTTCATAAAAAGTCTTGCTTCTTCATGAATTAAAGTACCAAAATCATTAGCTGGAATGATAGTATCATTATCATCTTCATCATCAACACTAAATCCCATAATGTTTTCTAAATAAAATCTCTTAGGACATTCATAGAATGTTTTTAGTCTTGTCGGATAATATTTGCGTTTAAATAAATCGATTTTTTCAGTGCACTCAACTTCTTCTCGATCGATTTTCTTATCTTTCTTAGATAAATATTCGATATTTACATTATAAAAATCCTTCTTAATAATGGCATTCATAAACTCTTCATATGTAGCATCATTATTATTAGCCTTATAATAATCGAGTAATTCAGCTGATGGATTTAGTTTTTTAAGCTCATTAGCATCAAAACTAGGATAACTTAATTTAATATTACAATTTAATGAACTAGCAATACTCAATAAATCTTTTAATGTCTTTTGTTTCTCATTTAATTTATTAATAGATAATGGAATATTATCACCACTACCAAAAAATTTCATATCCATATCATGGATATTACTATCTTCCTTAATTCCACCTGGATAATATTTACTAGATAGTCCACATACATAAACATTTTCTCTTACAGTGCTCAAAGCTCCTTTAATATTAGTTATATGAATTGCTTTAGGACTAGATAAAGTACTTCCAACGCTAGAACTCATTACATATTTAATTACTTCAGTTATATCTCTATTTGTAATAAGTGAATAATTTCTAAATGTACTAATTATTTTTGCCTTACCTGCATAATCAATATTCATCATTTCATTTTCTCTAACTACACCATATTTTTCTATCAAACTAGCATAGTCAGCTTTTAATAATGAACTTAAGTTTATTACATAAGGAATAAGAGATAATATCTTATTAAAATTATTAATGTTTTCAATATCGTTACCATCTTTATTATCTAATCTTTCATAAAAACTAATTCTTTCGATTAATTTTTTTCTATAATTTTCAATATAAAGACTCGCATCTTCCTTATTATTAATTCTAAGTCCACCCGCAATATCAATTACTTCTTCAAGTGCTTCATCACTAATACCTAATTCTTCTTTTAATAATTCCTTATCAAAATATTTACTATTGATTACACTATATAATGAATCAATATTATATTTATTATTACCCCAATCTATTAATTTATTTAATAATCCATATGGATAACTATTAGAAATCAATACCCCATTACCAAACGTACAAGGAATATTATATTCAAGTGAATAATCTAAAAACATTTGATAATATCTTGAATTAGTACAGGCAATTACACACTTATCAAGTGGAATATTATTTTTGTAAATATCATCAATAATTGCTTTAACTTCATTTGTAATGCCATATCCACTACTAAAAGCATCTATTTTAATTTGCTTCTTATCAATGCCAAATAAATCGCTTAAACTTATTTTTTTATAATTTCCATTTGATGCTTTATTCAATAATGCTTCGTCAAGTGGAGACACCATAAATTCTTCTAACAAATAAAAGTTAGCATCTATTCTACCATTAAATTCATTTAACGCATATCTTAAATAATCAATTTGGTCTATCCTACCTTGGATTTGTTTACCATTTAGCTTGTTTTTATATTCTTTATAAATAGCAACTAATTCTTTATTTTTATCAATAAATGATGTATTTAGACTAAATGCTTTTTCCATTGTCTCTATTTCATCACTAACAATTAGTTTTCTAATCATTTTAAGTGAATTTGATAAAGAAACACAATCATCAAAAAAGTTAGTTTTATAAATACCTCGATAATTATCATCCATAATGATACTAGCTATTATAAAAGCCTCACAATCGGAGGAAATTATTTGCTTATCAATTGCCTTACCTGATACCATTAACATAGTTTGTGCTAATTCAATTGAACTAAAAATGCGAAGTCCAAGCGTATTAACACCTTTCTTAGCTAATTCTCTTAACAGTTCATTAGCTTTACAACCAGGAGCTAAAAT
>ONHH01000123.1 GCA_900317575.1 uncultured Bacillota bacterium
AATTAAAAATAATGGTGTTCCCGCAATCTATCCTGAAGCTCGTTATTCATTATGTGGAACAACTGCTGTTCTTCCATCTAGTTTAGGTAAATTATGTAAGAAATTAAATGTACCAGTTGTTACTTTAATCTGTCATGGTCATCATATCAATGCTCCATTCTTTAATACTAAAGATCATAAAGTAAAGAATCTAAGTGCAGAATATTCTCTTTTATTTAATCAAGATGAGATTGAACAATTAAGTATTGATGAAATCAATGAAAAGATTAGAGAAAGATTTATAAATGATGATTATCAATGGGCTAAGGATAATAATATTAAAGTAAATTATCCAAAAAGAGCAGAAGGATTAGATAAAGTACTTTATCAATGTCCTCATTGTTTAAAAGAATATCAAATGTCATCTAAATTAAATAAATTATTCTGTAATAATTGTCATAAAGAATGGGAAATGCTTGAAGATGCTTCTTTAAAAGCAATTGATGGAGAAACATATTTTACTCATATTCCTGATTGGTATGAATGGGAAAGAGCTAATGTAAGAAAAGAAGTCGAAAATGGTACTTATAATAGTGGTGTTTTAAAAGTCTTTGTTAGATCTTTACCTAATTCTAAAGGCTATATTGATTTAGGCTATGGAACAATGATTCATGATATGGATGGCTTTAAGGTAGAAGTTGATAATCATAAATATGAAATGATTAAGGATGTTAATTCTTTATATTCATGTCATATAGAATATAATTATTTAAATAAATTTGGTGATTGTGTAGATTTAAATACCCTAAATGATACATGGTATATCTATCCACAAGGTAAAGAATTTTCAGTTACAAAGATGGCTTTAGCTACTGAAGAATTATATTTTAATAAGAATCATAAATTTTAAGAAAATTATTGATTCTAATAATTTATAGGTGAATTATGAATAAGATTAATGAAGAAAAGATCAATTTAATAATTAATAAAAAACAATTAAATGAAACTACTTATGAATTTGATATCTATAATCCATATATTGCTGTAAAAGCCTTAGCTGGAGAATTTATCATTATTAGACCACTTGTAACTAGTGAAAGAATTCCTTTAACGATTGCATCATATGATCGAGATGAAGGAATAATTAAAATCATTTTTCAAGCAATAGGTAGAACTACTATTGAATTATCACAATTACATATCGGTGATAAAGTATCATCATTTGTGGGACCATTAGGAAATCCAACAAAGATTGATGGTTTAAAGAAAGTATGTATTATTGGTGGTGGCGTTGGATGTGCCATTGCTTATCCGGTTGCACAAGCGTTAGCTAAAAATAAAGCAGATGTCTATTCAATCATTGGTTTTAGAAATAAAGATTTAATCATTTTGGAAGATGAATTTAAAAAAGTTAGTAAAGAATTATATGTTATGACTGATGATGGTAGTAATAATCATAAAGGACTAGTTACTGATAAATTAGAAGAATTAATTCTTAAAGGAGAAACCTTTGATGAAATTATTACTATTGGTCCTTTAATTATGATGAAATTTGTAACAATGATTGCCAAAAAATATAATATTAAAGTAGTTGTTAGTATGAATTCATTAATGATTGATGGAACTGGTATGTGTGGATGCTGCAGACTTACTGTTGGCAACAAGATGAAATTTGCTTGTATCGATGGACCAGATTTTGATGGCTATGAAGTAGATTTTGATGAAGCAATTTCTCGTTCTAAAGCTTATTTAGATTTTGAAAAGAGAGAACGTGAAGCAGCTTGTAATTTATATAAGGGGGCTAAGAATGAATAATCAATTAAAAAAGAATCCAATGCCCACCCAAGATGCGAAAATTAGATGTCATAATTTTAATGAAGTAGCATTAGGATATGATTTAGCTACCGCAGTAAATGAAGCACAGAGGTGTCTTAATTGTAAAAATAAACCATGTGTTAGTGGCTGTCCAGTCAACATTGATATTCCTAATTTTATTAAATTATTAAAAGAAGAAAAAATAGTTGAAGCTTATAATGTTATTTCTCAATCATCATCTCTAGCTAGTATTTGTGGTCGTGTATGCCCTCAAGAAAGTCAATGTGAAAAGAATTGTGTAAGAGGAATTAAAGGCGAAGCTGTTGCAATCGGAAGATTAGAAAGATTTGTAGCTGATTATATCAGAGATAAGAATATTGAAACTCTATATAATATAAGGAAGAATGGTAAGAAAGTTGCTGTTATCGGGAGTGGGCCATCTGGACTAGCTTGTGCTAGTGATCTTGCAAAAAAAGGTTATGATGTAACTATCTTTGAAGCATTACATCTTGCGGGTGGTGTATTAAGCTATGGTATTCCTGAATTTAGATTACCAAAAAGAATTGTTCAAGATGAAATTAATAATTTAAAGAAATTAGGTATTAAAATCTTAACTGATATGGTAATTGGTAAAACAATCACTATTGAAGAATTATTTAATGTTTATCATTTTGATGCAATCTTTATTGGAACAGGTGCTGGACTTCCAAAATTCATGAAAATTGAGGGTGAGAATTTAAAAGGCGTATATTCAGCTAATGAATTCTTAACTAGAATTAATTTAATGAAAGCCTATGATCATCAATCTAGTACTCCAATTCAAGATATTAAAAATTGTGTCGTTGTCGGTGGCGGTAATGTTGCGATGGATGCTGCTAGATGCGCTTTAAGATTAGGCGCTAAGGTTACAATTGTTTATCGTAGAGGTATGGAGGAATTACCAGCTAGAAAAGAAGAAATTGAGCATGCTATTGAAGAAGGTATTGAATTTAAATTTCTAACTAATCCTGTTAAAATCTTAGGAGAAGATGGCTGGGTAAAACATATCGAATGTATTGAAATGGAATTAGGTGCTCCTGATGAAAGTGGTAGAAGAAGACCAATAGAAAAGAAAGATTCTAATTTCATCATTGATTGCGATAGCGTCATTATGGCTCTAGGTACTAGTCCTAATCCCATTATTAAAAATAATACTAAAGGCTTAGATGTTGAAAGTTGGGGTGGAATCATCACTAATGAAGATGGTTTAACTAGTATTGATAATGTCTATGCTGGAGGTGATGCGGTAACCGGTGCTGCTACTGTTATTAAAGCTATGGGTGCTGGTCTTATTGCGTCAAATGCAATTGATAAGAAATTAAATAATTAAAAATATAAATATTTTTACTGGTGTTTTATTAGACTAATCTAATAAAAAATGGTATAATATACAAGCAAAGATGTTCCTTGCCCAACCATCTTTTAAAATAAAAAACAAGGAGATTATTAATATGAAATTTTTTAAAGAGCTCAAGCTACTTTTAAATAATGTCCCATCATTAATTGTTAGCTTATTTATTATTTCTGTCATTGGAATGAATATCTTAGCTAATAAGAGTATTAATACTAATCTTGAATGGTTAGCATTAGATTGTGGAATATTATTATCGTGGCTTGCTTTTTTATCGATGGACATTCTTACTAAAAGATATGGACCAAAAGCTGCTACAATGATTTCTATTGTAGCATTAGGAATCAATTTATTGATTGCTTTAGTATTCTTTATCGCAAGCATTATTCCAGGTGTGTGGAGTGGTAGTTTTGTTGAAGGGAGTGAACAAGTAATCAATGATGCCTTTGATTCAACATTTAAAGGTACATGGTATATCCTACTTGGTAGTTCAATTGCTTTTGCGGTATCTGCTATAATTAATAATTTTATGAACTATGGAATAGGTAAATTACTTAAAAAGAATAATTTCTTAAGCTTTGCTTTAAGAAGTTATGTATCAACCTTTATTGCTCAATTTATCGATAATATGTTATTTGCACTAATAGTAAGTAAAATTTTCTTTGGTTGGACAATGCTTCAATGCGTTATGTGCTCACTATTTGGTGCTATTATGGAATTATTATTTGAAATAGTATTTTCCCCAATTGGATATCGTATTTCAAAAAAATTAGAGCAGGATAAGATTGGTGAACAGTATTTAAATTATATTGAGGGAAAAAATGAAAGTAGTAATTAGTGGTACTTCTAGAGGTATAGGTAAAGCAATAGCCCTTAAATTCTTAGCTCAGAATCATGAAGTAACAGGTTTTGATTTGAATGAGGGAACAATTGATCATCCTAATTATCATCATATACAAATGGATATTAGATCAAATATATTACCAGTCCTTGATTGTGATATCTTAATTAATAATGCAGGTACTCTAGATGAAGAAGAAGCTTTAAGTATTAATTTACTTGGAACTATCAATTTTACTAATCATTTCTTAAAACATAATGAATTAAAATCTATTCTCTTTTTAGCTTCAGCTTCTGCTCGTAATGGTGCTGAATTTCCTAATTATTGTGCCAGCAAGGGTGGTATTGTTTCTTATATGAAAAATCTAGCTTTAAACCTTGCTAAAAAAGGAATAACTGTTAATAGTATTTCTCCAGGTGGAGTAATGACTGAAAGCAATAATCATATCATAAATAATCCAATTTTATATAAAGAAGTGTTAGATGAAACATTATTAAATAAATGGATTGATGTTGATGAATTAGCTGATTTAGCTTATTATTTAACCGTTGTAAACAACTCAATTACCGGTGAAGATATCTTAATTGATAACGGAGAAATGCTAAAATCAAACTTCATTTGGTAAGATAAAATAACCTAAAATATTGTTCAAAAAATACCTTTTTTAAGTTTCAAAAAAAATGACTAAAAAAAGGCTTACAAATTTGATTAAAAACTATAATAATAAGTAATAATTGATATTAAAAAAAGATAGGTTTTACTTATCTTTTTTTAGCATTAATTTAAGCTTAAATTTCCTACCAAAGTAGGAAATAAACAAATAGCGATAAATGAATTTCAATAAATAATCATTATGAAAATAAATGAAAATAAAAATTAATGATATTTTAATTTGAATAAAAAAGCTAAATTTGATATAATATTAATAAGAAATTTAAATATTGTCTAGAAAATAAGGTCCATCGGGAGCTTATTTTTTATTCACAAAAAAAAGGGAGGTACGCATATGAAAGTTATTAAAAGAAGTGGTGAAGAAGTAAAATTCGATATCCAAAAAATCATTAATGCAGTTAAGGCTGCTAATGAACAAGTTGAAATAAATGACAAGATTTCTGATGAACAAATTCAAGCATTAGCTGATCGGGTTACGGCTCAATGTAAGAAAATCAAAAGAAGCATGAATGTTGAAGAAATTCAAGATTTAGTAGAGAATGAATTAATGAATTTACAAGCTCATAATCTTGCTCG
This sequence comes from uncultured Bacillota bacterium, assembly GCA_900317575.1. Classification (GTDB taxonomy): domain Bacteria; phylum Bacillota_I; class Bacilli_A; order ML615J-28; family CAG-313; genus UBA1737. The sequence goes on from ONHH01000123.1 coordinate 5,274, forward strand.
TAAATATATTACTTATCGTTATACTAGAGAACTTGTTAGAAAGAGCAATACTACTGATGCTCAAATCTTAAGTTTAATTGAATCTAATAATGAAGAAGTTAAACAAGAAAATTCTAATAAGAATCCAACTGTTAATTCAGTACAAAGAGATTATATGGCTGGTGAAGTTAGTAAGGATGTTACTAGACGTTTCTTACTTCCAAAAGATGTAGTTGAAGCACACGAAGAAGGTATTATTCATTTCCATGATGCTGACTATTTTGCACAACATATGCATAACTGTGATTTAGTAAATCTAGAAGATATGTTACAAAATGGTACTGTTATTAGTGGAACAATGATTGAAAAGCCAAAGAGTTTCTCAACTGCTTGTAATATCGCAACTCAAATTATTGCGCAAGTAGCATCTAACCAATATGGTGGTCAATCAATTTCTCTTGCTCATCTTGCACCATTCGTACAAATCAGTAGAGAAAAGATTACTAAAGAAGTTAGAAAAGAAATGGAAGCTTCTGGTGTTGAATTCACTGAAGAACAAGTTAAAACTATTGTTGAAATGCGTATTCGTGAAGAAATCAAACGTGGTGTTCAAACTATTCAATATCAAGTAGTTACTTTAATGACTACTAATGGTCAAGCACCATTTGTTACAGTATTCATGTATTTAAATGAAGTAAAAGATCAAAGAACTAAAGATGACCTTGCTATTATCATTGAAGAAACTCTTAACCAAAGGTATCAAGGTGTTAAGAATGAAAAAGGCGTATGGATTACACCTGCCTTCCCTAAATTAATCTATGTTCTTGAAGAAGATAATGTTACTGAAGGTAGTAAATATTGGTATCTAACTAAGCTTGCTGCAAAAGTAACTGCTAAGAGAATGGTACCTGATTATATCTCTGAAAAGAAGATGCT
>ONHH01000065.1 GCA_900317575.1 uncultured Bacillota bacterium
AACGAAATCATTGCACGTTACATTGATGAACCAACACCATTAATGTTAATTCTTTCGGACATTCAAAAAGAATATGGTTATATTCCTCTTGAAGTTCAAGAACTTGTTTCTAAAGCAACTAATATTCCAGTTGCAGAAATCTATGGCGTAGTAACATTCTATTCATATTTCTCTTTAAATCCAAAAGGAAAATATGTTATTGGATGTTGTCTAGGTACTGCATGCTATGTTAAAGGTGCTCAACAAGTAATTGGTAAGTTCGAAGAAATCTTAGGTATTAAACCAGGTCAAACAACTAAAGATGGTTTATTTACTCTTGATGCTTTACGTTGCATTGGTGCATGTAGTATTGCACCTGCATTAAAAGTAAACGATAAGGTTTACGCAACAGTAAAAGTCGATGAAGTTAGTAAAATCATTGACGAATACAAAAAATTAGAAGGAGTTTGTTAAGATGATTGCTAGTGAAAAAGAATTAAGATCAACAATTGAAAAACACACAGCTGCTTTAAATAAAAAATTTAAAGATGAAAAGAAAAGAGCTATCTTAGTTTGTGCAGGTACTGGCTGTCTTTCAAACGAATCTCAAAAAATATTAGCTCGTTTACAAGAAGTTATTAAAGAACAAGGATTAGATGATAAATTTGAAGCTAGCATTGTTGGCTGCTTTGGTTTCTGTAGCCAAGGTCCTTTCATCAAAATCTGTCCTGAAGAACTTGTATATAAAGGTGTTAAGGTTAGTGATGTTGAAGAAATCGTTGAAAAGACTTTAAAGAACAACGAAATTATTGAACGTTTAATCTATGTAGATCCAGTTACAAAACAAAAAGCTTACAAGTTTGATGAAATGTCATTCTATAAAAAACAAGTAAGAGTTGCTTTACATGGTGTTGGTGTAATCAACCCTGAAAATGTTGAAGAAGCTTTAGGTTATGGAGCATTCCAAGGTTTATTAAGAGCTTTAAGTATGACTCCACAAGAAGTTGTAGATGAAGTATTAAAATCTGGTTTAAGAGGCCGTGGTGGTGGTGGATTCCCTACCGGTAGAAAATGGCAATTTGCTTTAAATCAACCAGCAGGTACTAAATATGTAGTATGTAATGGTGATGAAGGTGACCCAGGTGCATTCATGGATAGTGCATTACTAGAAGGTAATCCATTTGCAGTAATCGAAGGTATGATGATTGCAGGTTATGCTATTGGTGCTCAAAATGGTTATTTCTATATTCGTGCTGAATATCCTACAGCTGTAAGAAGAATTAAGAATGCTATTAAACAATTAAAAGCTTTAGGCCTAATTGGTAATAATATTTTAGGTACAGATTTCAGCTTTGATGTTCATCTACGTTTAGGTGCTGGTGCATTCGTATGTGGTGAAGAAACTGCTTTACTTAATTCAATTGAAGGTAAACGTGGTATGCCACGTCCTCGTCCTCCATTCCCAGCTGTTAAAGGTTTATGGCAATGCCCATCAATTATTAACAATGTAGAAACTTTAGGTACTGTTCCTTATGTACTTAGAGAAGGTGCTGATAAATTTATTACTATGGGTACTGAAAAATCTAAAGGTACTAAGGTATTCGCTCTTGCTGGTAAAGTAAATAATGTAGGTCTAGTAGAAGTACCTATGGGTATTACTTTAAGAGAACTTGTTTATGATATTGGTGGTGGCGTTACAAACGGTAAGAAATTTAAAGCTATTCAAACTGGTGGTCCATCAGGTGGATGTTTAACAGTTAATGATCTAGATACTCCAATTGATTATGATAACTTAATTGCTAAGGGCTCAATGATGGGTTCTGGTGGTGCTATCGTAATGGATGAAGATAACTGTATGGTTGACGTAGCTAAATTCTATATGGACTTTATCTGTGATGAATCTTGTGGTAAATGTTCTCCATGTCGTATTGGTACAAAGAGAATGCTTGAAATCTTAACTAAGATTACTGATGGTAAAGGAACAATGGAAGATCTAGCAGATCTAGAAGAATTAGCATCAGCTACTAAATCTAATTCATTATGTGGTTTAGGACAAACTGCTGCTAACCCAATTCTATCAACAATGAAACAATTCCGTGAAGAATATATTGCTCACGTAGTTGATAAGAAGTGTCCAGCTCATATCTGTAAGAATTTAATGGAATATGTAATCGATAAAGAAAAATGTATTGGTTGTGGAATGTGTGCTAAGAACTGTCCAGTTGAAACAATTCATAAGACTGATTACGTTGCACCTGGACATAAACTTCCATCAATGTTTATTGATTCATCAAAATGTATTAAATGTGGAATGTGTCAATCTGTATGTAAGTTTGGCGCTGTAAGCAAGAACTAAAGGAGATAATGATTATGGCAAAAGTAAATATTAAAATTGAAGGTCTACCATATCAAGTAGAAGAAGGATTAACAATCCTTGAAGCTGCTAGACTTTGTGGCTATGAAATTCCATCTCTATGTAGTTTTAATCATGGTGAATGTAGTTTAGCTTCATGTCGTGTATGTCTTGTTGAAGCAACAGGTGCTAGAGGCTTAGTTGCATCATGTGTATATCCAGTTGCAGAAGGAATGGAAATTAAAATTTCTTCTCCTAAAGCTGCTGATGCTCGTCGTGTAAGTGTAGAATTACTTTTATCTAACCACTCATTTAAATGTCAACAATGTGATAAGAATGGTCATTGTGAACTTCTTCATGTTGCTCAACTTACAGGTGCTAGAGAAGATAAATTCTTAGGTGCTAAGACTCCTACACACTATGATGATGTTTCTCCATCAATTGTTCGTGATACATCTAAATGTATTTTATGTGGTAGATGTGTTGCAAGATGTGTAAATGCTCATGGAACTGGTATCTTAGGATTTGAAAAGAGAGGTTTCAATACTTATATTTCCCCTGCTGGTGATCGTTCATTTGCAGAAAGTCCATGCTTACTTTGTGGTCAATGTGTAAATGTATGTCCAACTGGTGCTTTAATGGAAAAGAGTGAAATCGATAAAGTTGATGAAGCAATGCGTCAAGGTAAATTCGTTGTTGTTCAAACAGCTCCAGCTGTAAGAGCAGCATTAGGTGAAGAATTTGGTCTTCCTGTAGGAACTCCAGTTACTGGTAAAATGGTAGCAGCTCTTCGTCGTTTAGGCTTTAATAGAGTATATGATACTAACTTTGGTGCTGACCTTACTATTATGGAAGAAGCAACAGAGCTTCTTCATAGAATTAATAATAAGGGTGTACTTCCAATGATCACTTCATGCTCACCTGGTTGGATCAATTATGCTGAATATTATTATCCAGATCAATTAGATCACCTATCAACATGTAAATCACCTCATCAAATGCAAGGTGCTATTATTAAGAGCTATTTTGCACAAGTTAAAGGTATTGATCCAAAAGATATTTTCAATGTATCAATTATGCCATGTACAGCTAAGAAATTTGAAAAAGAACGTCCAGAAATGGAAGTAGATGGTTTAAGAGATGTTGATGCTGTTCTTACTACAAGAGAACTTGCTAAATTAATCAAGAGAAGTGGTATTAATTTTGCTAAACTTCCTGATGAAGAATATGATCAAGATATCATGGGTGAATATACTGGTGCTGGTGTAATCTTTGGTACAACAGGTGGTGTTATGGAAGCAGCATTAAGAACTGCATACAAAGTACTAACTGGTGAAGAATCTAAACCAATTGAATTCCATCAAGTACGTGGTATGGAAGGATTAAAAGAAGCAGATATCGATATTAAAGGAACAGTTGTAAAAGTAGCTGTTGCATCAGGTATGAGAAATGCTAAAGTATTACTTGATCAAATCAGAGAAGGTAAGAGCCCTTATACATTTATCGAAATTATGTGCTGTCCTGGCGGATGTATCAATGGTGGTGGACAACCATATATTAAACCATCAATGATGCCAAATGAAGGATTAGATATTCTTGAAACATATCGTCAAAAGAGAGCTAACGCATTATATTCTGAAGACGAAAGACTTACTCTTCGTCAATCACATAATAACCCTCAAATTCAAGAATTATATGCTAAGTTCTTAGGAGAACCTAATTCTCATAAAGCACACGAATTATTACATACAACATATAATAAGGATCGTGTACAATTCCCAGATAAGGAATAATAAAAAAATGGAATTATCTAATTTAGATAATTCCTTTTTATCAAAAGAGATTAACTATGAATAAAAGAATAACAATAACTTATTTTGAACCATTTGGTTTGAGAACTACTAATGTATCAATGGAAGTAGCAAATAATCTAAAATATAATAAAGTGATGCTTCCAGTATCATTTGATAATGTTGAAGATACTATAAAGACATTAATCTATGAAAATGATATCTTAGTAATGCTTGGTGAAGCTGGTAAATACGACAAAATAAAAATAGAATTAACACCACATAATATCAAAGATGGTAAAGATAATTACAATATTGAATATCATAATGAAGAAATAAAGGACTATGGTCCAATGGAACTTCATACCAATATTAATTTTGATAAACTAGATTATAATTATTCATATAATGCTGGAAAGTATTTATGCAATTATAGTTATTATCTTGCGTTATACCATACTACTAAATGTAGAGTATGCTTCATCCATCTACCATATGTTAATGAATTATATACGATTGATTATATGACAAAAGAAATCAATAAGATAATTGATTATATTATTAATAGTTATTAATAAAGTAAATAATTAATTACAACTCATTTATCGTGTTATAATATAGAAAAGAAAGGAAGTACAAATATATGTATGCTAAAAATGCTTGGAAAAAATACAATGAAAAAGAGTTAAAAGAAGTATTTAATTTTTCAGAAGGATATAAAGAATTTTTAACTCAAGGAAAAACAGAAAGAGAATGTGTAAAAAAAGCAGTAGAATATGCGGAAGCAGCAGGTTTTAAAAACCTACTAGATTGTAAGAATCTAAAAAAAGGTGATCGAGTTTACGCAACCAACCGTGGAAAGAATTTTGCGGCATTCGTAATTGGTGAAAAAGGACTAGAAGAAGGCTTAAGAGTTCTTGGTGCTCATATTGATTCACCTCGTCTAGATGTAAAACAAAACCCTCTTTATGAAAAAGATGGTTTCTGTTTAATGGATACTCATTATTATGGAGGAATTAAGAAATATTTATATGTTACAATCCCTCTTGCAATCCATGGAGTAGTAGTAAAGAAAAATGGTGAAATAGTAGAAGTTAATATTGGTGAAGATAGTAATGATCCAGTAGTAGGCATCACTGACCTACTTATTCATTTATCAGCTGATTTAATGTCAAAACCAGCAGCTAAAGTAGTCGAAGGTGAAGATTTAGATTTAAATGTTGGATCTATTCCTAATAAAGATGACGAAAAAGAAGCAGTAAAGAATAATATCTTAAAACTATTAAAAGATAAATATGGTATTGAAGAAGAAGATTTCTTAAGCAGTGAACTTGAAATTGTTCCAGCAGGAGCAACAAGAGACTTTGGTCTAGACCGTAGTATGATTGCTGGTTATGGTCATGATGATAGAGTATGCGCATATACATCACTTATGGCTGTTCTTCATGAAACAGATGTAACATATACTTCATGTGCAGTCCTAGTAGATAAAGAAGAAGTAGGTTCTATTGGCGCAACAGGTGCTCAATCAAGATGGTTTGAAAATGTATTAGCTGAACTTCTTGATAAAACAAGTGGCTATACATCATTAAAATTAAGAAGTACTCTTACTCATACTAAGATGTTATCAAGTGATGTATCAGCAGGATATGATCCATTATATGCATCAGTAAATGATTCAAAGAATTCAGCATATTTAGGTAATGGCTTATGTTTCAATAAATATACCGGTTCTCGTGGTAAAGGTGGCTGTAATGATGCTATGCCAGAATTCATTGCGGAAATAAGAAATGCTTTAGATAATGCAAATGTAAATTATCAAACATCAGAATTAGGTAAAGTAGATCAAGGTGGTGGCGGTACTATCGCCTACATTCTAGGTAATTTAAATATGAATGTAATTGATGCAGGTATTGCGGTATTAAGCATGCATTCACCAATGGAAATTGTATCAAAAGCCGATGTCTATGAAGCATATAAAGGATATAGAACATTTATAACAAAACTATAAAAAAATAATAGGTAAGCTAGAATTGAATAATAAAGAAAGATTTAAAATTGTTTATGCAATAAATAATTATTTAGGAGATAATGTTGGCTATAATAATCTTAAAGAAATTGCATATTATCAAAAAAAATGTATAACTAGTACTGAAATTAAATATCATAAATATTGTCAAACTATAGATTATATTGATAGTATCAAGAATAACAACGCTATAGTAAATTATAGTTATTTACAATATCTATTAAGTATAAATGAAGAATGCATACATTTCATAATTAGTATAATGAATTATGAATTAAAAAATGCAATATATGAATATATTATAAATACTAACACTATTGATAAATATATAATTATAATAATGATCAATATATTATTATTGAAGAATAATTATCAATTATTGACAGATGTAGTTATAATTAAGGATTTATTTGCTAACACTATAATTAATAACAAAAAATTATTCATGGCCTATTTATCTGGATTAATTTCTAATTTAAAAAAGAATGAGTCGTGCGATAAAAAAGAAATTATTAATTATTTAAATAATAATCAATCTGTATTAAAAAAATTATCAATTGATGCAATTTATTTAATTGGTTCATTTGCAAATAATAATGAAAATGAATATAGTGATATTGATTTATTGATCGAATACAGCGCTAGTACACTCATTGAAAAGAAAAATATAAATAACATACTATATAGAATGTTAAATACAAAATTCAACAGAAATATTGATATAACTGATTATAAATTAGCAAATCAATTTGATGATAAAGAATTAATTAGAAATATGATTTTAATATACAAAAAGGAGTAAATGAATGAAAAGAATCAAATTATCTATTTTTCTATTGTTATCTATATATTTAATTGTTTCAATTATTCCTTTTATTATTTGGTGTAATCATCGAATGCCAAGTCAAGCATTATTAGATGAATTAGGACTAAGTGTTAAGTTAATCGATGTACCACAAGATTATAAAGTTGAATATATAGTATATGATGATATTGTATTTGATAATAAAATACTTCGAATTGATATTTCAAGTACAACTAATTTTGTTGATGATATAACAAATTATGTTAATGAATTAGTAAATATAAATTTAAATTTTCAAGCGTATTGCGATTTTATTGGTGTTGATGAATGGGAGAGAAAAAGTGGGAAAGAAATAGATGAAAATAATAAAATTTCAACCATGAAAAAAATTTTAGAATCTTCTAATTATTTTAGTATTGGTCAAGAATACGAATATGGTTATGAGGCTTTTTTATTGTTATCATTAATTAATGAATATAGATTAACTGAAAATCAAATAATTTTTTGTTATATACCATCTCTCAAGAAATGTCAAGAATTCTTTATAAAAGCATGTAAATATAGGAATGAAGAAATATCATATTCATCGGACGCAAAATTTTTATTTATTACACCTACTGATTTAGTATATATATTATATAGAAATAATTATAATATAAGTATTATTATAACTAATTATCAAAGAATGGAAAATAATTCACTTAGATTTACTAGAAATAGTCCTTATGGTACGGATAATGAAATAAAGAAAAATATTCTTTCAAGACTGTATTATAATATAAATGAAAAATATAATATGGAATCTTTTCTTGAAGAATATAATAGAATTATGGGTCTTAAAAAATTATATGAACAATTAAAATAATTTAATATAATTATTATTATTTATTGTGGTTAATACTATATATTTAAAGATTAAATAACAAAAATCCCACTATTGTGGGATTTTATTTATTATAAATTGCTGCTATAATTTCTACACATTTATCGATTCCAAGTTTACTTGAATCAAGTACTAGATCATAGTTTTTAATATCTCCCCATGATCTACC
>ONHH01000134.1 GCA_900317575.1 uncultured Bacillota bacterium
CTAATTGAATTTGATATTCTCCACTAATCTTATAATCACTAAAATCAAGAATATAGAAGGTTTCATTTAAATTATGAATTTCTTCGATTTTATTTTGATAAACTATTCTTCCTTCATTTAATAAACTAAATTCTTTTTCTTTAGTAGAGGAGGTAAAAGCTAGTTTTTCTTTATTATTATAATAGCCTAAATGACTATAAATTATATCATCACCACTATTCCAACCAATTACACGATCTGGAATAACTTTTTCAAAGCTGATATTATCGATATAGAATTCAATATTTGGTAAAGCTTCATCTGGTGTACCTGTAGTCCAGGGATTAATAATAAAATTATTGATATTATCTTTTTTAATATCATCATATTCATAAATTATATGATTCCATTTATTAGGAAGAACAAAGGTATTATGAAAAGGTGAATCTAGTAATTCTCCCATACCCATTTGTACATAAAAACCATTATAGCCTGAAGCTTTTACATATAAATCGATACTTACACGATTATATTTTTTAATATTAAAATTAGATAAATCAAAATAGATACTCATCCAAGGACGAGGAGTAATATTTTCAATATCAGCATTACAAGCAAGTTTTAAACTAGTTCCTTTTAAGGCATATTCATCACTAATTGTGATATCTAATCCTTCTTTAAAAGAAACATTATTTAAAGAATCACCATTAAAAAATATTTCTTTTTCGATTATATCTTTTTTTAATAATCGATCATATGCAGAATTTTCATGCTTTTCATCTAATAATTTATTAACATATAAACTATTTTTTAATAATTCATTTAATTTATTATTATCCATATTCTTCACCTTTTAAAAAAACACCTTCCATAATGGAAAGTGTTACTTAATCATCTATTTCACTAGGATCATAGAATAAATAGCCATTCTTGCCATTCTTTTTAACTGAATATAAAGCACGATCGGCTTTCTTAAATAAAGTTTCAGTATTATCTTCTTCTACTCCAAAAGCAATTCCAATACTTAAAGTTACTTTTGGTAATTGACCATGATTAGTACCTAACTCATTTTTAATTTCATCTAAACGCTTTGCTATCGAATCTTTTTGTTCAACTCCACAATTGCTCAAAAGAATACAGAATTCATCGCCACCTAAACGGCAAACATAATCCGTATTTTTGAAATGCTTCAATAAGACTGAACTAACAAAAGTTAATACTTCATCTCCAACCGAGTGCCCATATAAATCATTAAATTTCTTAAAAGCATCAATATCAAGTAAGATGAAGGTAGTCTTAGTCAAATCCAGACTACGATAAATCTTATCATAACCAGTACGATTATATGTAGATGTTAATTTATCATGATCTGCTTCATACATCAAGATTTCGGTCATTTCTTTGTTAGAATCTAACATTTCATTATAAGAAGAAGCTAAATATTTATATTCAACAACTCCTTTTACTTCTAATTCATCACCTTCAATAATCTTTGATGTACCACGATTAAGTGGTCTAACTAATTTAATGAATAAAATAACAAATAGTGATACTAAGAAGATTAAAAGAATCATAATTAAGGATTGTTGAACAATTAATATATCTTTTAAACTTGATGTTGCGTCACTCAAATTTTGTTTTAAGACAGTATCTAATTGTTTAATTGAAAGATCAATCTTCGAATAAATTCTTTCCTTATAACCAAGATAGATATAATCATATAGCATTTCTCTTGCGGCATCAATCTTTTCTTCATCACTATATGCTTCTTCCGCATCAGTTAGATGAACACTTGATAATTTTTCTGTGATAATTGAATTTTCATAAGTTTCAATATCAATATGATAAGCAAGAGTTATTAAATACATTGATTTATATTCAATATTCATCAATTGATTAGATTCTGATAGGGCTGATACTAATTCTTCATAAGCTGAAGTATTAACTGATTGATTCTTTAAATTAAGAATGGCATTATCACGGCTTTTATCTTCAAATGCTTCTTTAAAATAAGCTTTAATATATTCATCACTACCAGTTATTGCAAAAGCTCTAACATTTTCGGTTAAGCTATCTGATCCTCTTCGAAGAATATTAGCTGATTGTTCCCATTCAATATAATTTGCTTCAGACTCTTTCATTGCGTTAAATTTATTATTTAACCAATATAATGACGCAATAAGAATTCCTGAAATAATTACACCAATAGTTCCCATGATGATAATTAATATTTTTAAAGAAATACCTTTAATTTTCTTATTATCTAGAGTCATATATTTTCCTCTTATAATACAATCATATATATTATAACACTTTTCTTAAATCATTTCTAGAAATATATTTCATAATAAATAGCATTAAAAAAGGAACTCTTTAAGAGTTCCTTAATCATTTATTCTAGTAATTTTCTTTTCTTACTTCGAAATAGCTTTGTGGATGTTGACATACTGGACAAATTTGTGGAGCTTTAGGTCCCATAACTAGATGGCCACAATTACGGCATTCCCACATTGTCATTTCTCCTTTTTCGAATACTTTTTGCATTTCCACATTCTTTAATAGAGCACGATAACGCTCTTCATGATGTTTTTCAATTTCACCAACTTTTTCAAATTGGAATGCAAGTTGTGTAAAGC
>ONHH01000066.1 GCA_900317575.1 uncultured Bacillota bacterium
AAAGAAGAAGACACCACCTGATTGTTTGGCAAATCTACTAGCAATTAGTGCTGTAAATAAGCTTCCTGTATGTAAGAAGCCAGTTGGACTTGGCGCAAATCTAGTTACCATTGCTCCTTCAGGTAGATTTCTTTTAGGATATTTTAATTCTAAATCTTCAATTGTTTCTTTTACATCAGGAAAGATGAGTTCTGCTAAATCTTTTAAATCTATCATTTTATACCTCATTCATATTTTCTTATTTTTATTATTTTGTATATTTCATAATTATCAGTATTACTATCATATCTTAATTCGATATAGCATGTTCCACTATTTCCAAAGATGAAAGCATAACCTTGATTATGTTTATTATATATTATATCAAAACGGATATTATAATCCTTAATCAATTCTTTTATATTATTATCTAATTTTAAATTAGTTGTTGTTTCCTTCTTTTCATAACTTACCCCTTTCATAGTTGTTAGTGGTTCAGTTGATGAAGAATCATAGAAATAATAACTTGTTTCATTTAACACAAATCTAGCGATATTATGATATTTCGTCGTTTCTTCATTTAAATTAGTGTAGGTAATAGAAGGGTCTAAATAGATACATTCATCATAATAATATCGACCATAGATATCTAAAATATCAATATTATAATTAGATTTATTATTTTTACAACTAACTAATAGTAATAATAATAAAATTAATAAATATATTTTTTTCATTATTTATTCTTCAAATATAGACTATATAAGCCTTCAATTAAGATATTAGGTTCATAATATACTTTAGTATTTAAGATATTCTTGATTAAAACACTCAAGCCACCAGTTAGTACTACTTTACATTTATCATATCCTAATTCTTTCATACTTCTTTCAATCATTCCATCAATCATTGAAGCAGTTCCATAAATAAGACCTGATTGAATACATTCAGTAGTATTATTAGATACTACATGAGGAGGACATTCCATGGAAGTATGCGATAATTTTGCGGCACCTTGGATTAAAGAATCAAGACTCTTTTCCATTCCTGGCGCAATCATTCCTCCTAAATATTCTTTTTTATCACTGACAACGATTAATTTACTAGCAGTACCAAGATCAGCAATCATTACTGGATAACCATATTTTTGACTAGCACCAATTGCATCACATAATAAATCACTGCCTAATGATTTAGGTTCTTCAATCTTTAATTTAATTCCACTTTTAATTCCTGGAACAACAAAGAAGGGCTTAATCTTATAATACTTAGTGAATAATTCATAAAATACTCGATCAAGTAGTGGTACTACACATGATACCGCAACGCCTTCTAAATTATCATTTCCAATATAATCTTTTAATCTTTGATAATATTCATCAGCAGTTAATAATGTATTTGTTACCAGTCTAATTGTATCTTTTATTTTATCATCAATAATTCTACTAGCTACAATATTAGAATTACCTATATCAAAACATAATACCATAATAATACTCCTAATAATCTATTAAATTATACTCTTTTTTATGGATTTTTTCTATTAAAAAGCTAATTAGTCTAAGAGAAGCTCATAGGCTATTCGATAATAATCTAACTTCTCTAACATTGATACAACAATTCCTTTTCTTTTAAAGCCAACACTTTCTGCAGTTTTTTGCATCGAGATATTTTTAGGATGAGTATCAGTTTTTAAATGAGTAATATGATGTTCTTTTGCGTAAGAAAGTGCATAATTCATTAGTTTTTTAGCAATGCCGGTTCCTCTAAATTCTTTTTTTACCGCAAGACGATGAATTACTAAATCATCATCACTTACTGGATAATCCCATTTACCATCTATATTGACATAATTTTTAGTAAATTCTTGCTTTAAAACAATCATTCCTTTAATTATATCATCTTCTTCTACTAAATATAAACATCCATTAATTAAATCTTTTTCGATTGTTTCTTTATAAGGATAACCTTGTTGCCATTGCAGAGATCCTGTTTGCTTCATAAATTCTTTAGCATCAAGAATTATTTGATAGCAAGCATCTAAATCTTCAATTCTCCCTTTTCTAATCATTTACTTCCTCAACAATATCTTTAAATTTCTTTTCCATAGTTGGATTATCTTTAACTAATTTTTTTATACTTAAATCATCAGCTTTATCATTAGCTAATTTTAATTGACGATCACTAGAAAGTAATGACTCTTTTACTTTAATCAAATGATCAATCGTTTTATCAATTTCTTCGATTGCTTTAGCAAAATGATCATGAGCTTTATTATAATTATAGCTAAATCGTTTTTTAAAATCTAATAATCTTTCTTCAAAATTAGTGATATCAATATTTTCTTTTTTACTAATTTCTAATTGTGTTTTATATTCTAAACTATTTAAAGCTGCATATCTTAGAATGGTAATGATGGCGATAAAGCATTGAGGCCTTACAACATACATCTTAGGATAACGATATGACATATCAACAATTCCAGCATTATAATAATCATTATCGGCTTCTAGCATTGATACGAGTACAGCATATTCACATCCTTTTTCATTACGATCCTTATCTAATTCTTTTAAGAAATCTTCATTCTTATGCTTAGTTGCAGTTGTATCATTTTCATTCTTCATTTCAAACATGATGGAAATTAATTCTACACCATCACTATTTGTTTCTCTAAAAATAAAATCTCCTTTAGAGCCACTTTTAGATACAGTATTATCTTTTTCAAAATAAGCATTAGGGAAAGCTGCCATTCTTACTTTATTAAATTCAATCATACAATGTTCTTCTAAAGTTTCACCAACAAGTTTAGTAGACATTTTTGTTTTTAGATCACGATAATAGGCAATCATTTCTTCTTTTTGATTTAATTCTTTTTTATGAGATTCAATTAATGTTTCATTCTTATTTTTAAGTTCATTAATTTCTTTTTCTTTATTAAGTTCTAATTCTTTTAACTCAAGTTTCTTATTGCTTTCTGCTTGTTCAAGTTTAGATTGATAATCTTTAATCATTAATTGATTATCACTATCTTTCTTCAATAATTGTTCTTTTAAATCTCTTAATTGATCTTTTAATTTTTCTAATTCTTCTTGATTATCTTCTTTTATTTTAGAAACAGCACTTTTAATATCTACTTCTTTTTCTTTTTCTAATAATTCTTTATTTCTTTTAATATCTTCATTATATTCTTTATCTTTTACTTGTTTAAGTAAAGCAAGATATTCACTTTCTTCAACTTCAAAGACTTTACCACAATGTGGACATTTTAATTCACTCATTTGTTTTCTCCTTTTAGTTTCTCATTTAAGCCTTAATTTTAAGGATTTTTATCATTTCTATTTATTATTTTATAATTAAGTATACCATAAAATATTTATTAATTCTTGATATTAGATTTATTATTTATTAAGGTTTTTAATAAATAAAAATAGCAGTAAAATACTGCTATTTCTCTAATTATCAATCATAATAATTAATTATGCTTTACATAAAACTAGATGTTTGAATAATAATACCCAAATAACATCTAGCCATCCAAATACAAAACCAAATAAGATTACGATAATTAAACCAAGAATATTTCTGCCACTTGCTTTTTCTAGTACAGCACTAACTCTAACAATAATTTCGGTAATCCAGTTAACACCTGGAATAAGTAGTAAAATTACTTGAACTAATCTTGGTAATTTTTGGAAACTCTTTGCCATTCTTCTCTCTCCTCTGTATTATATTTTAAATAAATAGAAATATCTTTCCAATTAATTATATCATATTTTTATTATTTTAGCAATTAATTATCTTATTATTAAAAAATATTATAAGTAACTGTCTCAAGATAGTTCATTGTATCAGCGTAATTAATAGAATCAAGAATCATCATAATAACAAAGCCAATAATAAAGGCCCATACTCCATAATGATCATGTCCTTCATTATTCATTTCCGGAATCATTTCTTCACAAACAACATAAATCATACAGCCAGCCGCAAAAGCTAGCGCCCATGGCATGATACCTTGAATTTGTAAAGCTAAGAATAAGCCAATAACTCCCGCAATCGGTTCAACAATTCCTGATAGCATTCCAAATAAGAAGGCTTTTTTACTAGAAGAAGTTTCTGCTTTGACTGGAAGGGATACAACTGCTCCTTCAGGAATATTTTGAATACCAATCCCAATAGCTAATAATAAGGCACCAGTTAATAATGCTTTATTTTCTGGCATACTTAAAGCTACTCCAAAAGCTATTCCTACCGATAATCCTTCTGGTACATTATGGATAGTTACTGCTAAGAACATCTTACTTGTTTTACTTAATTTTTTTGAAGGAAGTCCTTCTTCTTTATCTTCTTTTGGATGTAGATGAGGAACTATCTTATCAATACCCCATAAAAATAATGCGCCAAGAATAACTGATATTGCAACAATAATCCAAGGTTTTAGCCTCGAATGAGTATCTTCTAAAGCTGGTTTAATTAAAGAAAAGAAAGAAGCTGAAAACATTATTCCTGCCGCAAAGCCCATAAATATTTTCGATAATCTAGATGATATATTATCCTTTCTTATAAAGAAAACAGTTAAGGCACCAATGGTTGTACAAATAAAAATTAAAGAGATACCAATAATTGTATAAAGTGTACTATTCATTATCATTTCCATCCAAAGAAGCCTTTTTTAGCTTCTTGTTTTTGATAATTAATTATTTCATATCCTGTTGGATCTATTGCAAGATGAAAATCATCAATTGATAAATCTAATTCAGAAATAACGATTAATTCTTTTTTAAGATAGGATGCTTTAGCCTTAACTATATTATATTTATTTCTTACTGCATCTTGAACATGCATTTCGCACATTCCACATCGCATTCCTTTAATATTTAATATATATTTATTCATATAAATTCCTCCAATGTTAGTTATCACTAACATTATATAACATTTTATTAATTTTTACCTTTGTTTTGCTAGACGATCTTTAAGAATCAATTCACCAACTCCACGAACAATAACATTAGGCGCAGCATTACTTGATAGTAACATTATGAAATGTAAAGCATCTTCAATTGTACAAATTTCTCCACCATACAATTATATAATAGCCAAATTATATATATTTTTTTTAATAAAAAATCGTTGATAATAGTATTCTTATCAACGATTATTGTATTTATTTATTATTTTTATAAATTATCATTAATCCAATTTTCAATTAATCTCTTAGAATTTTTAACATCTGAGCCTAATATTGCAAGACCATTTTTAATAATAGCACCTTCAGCTATTTTTCTAATATCATTAACTACATTTGCTAGACCACTTCCTTCATGAGTAGTAAATGGCATAATAATCTTATTATTAAAATCAAGCATTTCTAATTCTGTAAAAAGTGGTTTAGGCATTGTTCCCCAATAGATTGGTGAACCAATAAAGATTACATCATATTTACTAATATCATCTAAATATTTTTTTAATTCTGGTCTTTCATTATTTTTTAATTCTAATTTAGCTTCTTCGATACAAGCCATATAATTTTTTGAATAATCATTCTTTCTTTCTACTTTAAATAGATCTGCACCCATTATTTCTTTAATAAATTCTGCAGCAATTTCGGTATTTCCTTTATCAATATTGATTAATTTACCACCAAAATAATTTTCATCAGCTCTACTAAAATAAATAACTAATGATTTCATTTTTAATCCTCTACTTTCTTATATAATTATCATCTTTATTATCATCAATTTTTTGATATTTTTCTACTTCCATATGTAAATCATATTTTATTCTTAAATTACTAATATCCTTCATTAATGGTAATTGATGATGTTTATCTAAAGCTTCTTGATTAATCCAAGAATCAATTAAGATAATGGAATTATTATCATCAATTGGTAGATAATAATCATATCTTAAATTTCCTTCTTCTTTTCTAATTTTATCAACAATACCCTTATCAATCATTTCTTTCATGAAATTTCTTGCGTTAGCTTTTATTCCTTTATATTTAATTATTATTGTAATCATAATTACTCCCAACTTTAAAATAATGTTAGTTCATTAACAATAAATGATTCTTGATTAGCATCTTTAACTATATCATTATCATTAAGATGACCAATTAATAATGGTGAATTTTTATCATGATTCTGATAATTATTGATTATTAATTCTTGATTGCCATTAGCATAACAATATTTACAAAGATGTGGACATGTATTATACATACCAATATCATTAGATAAATAACAAGCACAATAATTCTTTCTTGCTTCCATCCTCTTTTTGACATTTAATTTTTGTTTAATACTATTTTCATAATCTGTTAATCGCATACATCCTTGAATATCAATACCATAATCAGCTAACCATTTTTCTTTTGAGCATAATCTTAAATTTAATTTATAACGCATAGCTATTAGATTAAATGCTACCGCAATATCAATTTTAGTTAAATCATCGGTATCTACTAATTCAGGATGATATTTTTTTAATTTAGGATAATCATCTAAGAAGCCAAAAGCAACTAAATTAGTATATCCAGCTAATCTTGATGCTATATACTCAAAAGTCTTAATATGATATTCTTTAGTATATTTTTGATTAATAATAATTGGCGTATATCTCCATGCTACCGCATGCTTACCAATTTTATTAGATAAATAAATAAAATCATCAATTACTTGGTCAATTGATGGGACATTAGGTTCTAAATCTTTATCAAAACCGGTAATTGTTATATACCAAAACTGTCCATAATCTTTTATTTCATCTAAATATTTAAACATTGGTCTAGGATTCTTTGTACAAAATCCTATAACATCAACTAATTTAGGATCTAATTTATATCTAGTAACATTAGTAGGATAGAAAGGATTTCTTACCATTACATATCCTTCTCTAATACGATTAATAAACCATTCTGAATAAAATGCAGGAATATCAGTTCTTTGCCCTGTATTAATTATCATTTTATACTCCTAATTATTTAGATTTCATTTTCATTCTAAATAAGATAATTGCGGTAAGGAAGGCAACTATTGTATAAGCAAGCACAATAATTAATGGTAATAAGAAATCATTAAAAATATCATTTACACCATTCATAGTATTTTGAATTAACATGGTTGCATTTCTAAAAGGTAGTATATTCATTAAAGTGATCATTCCCTTATTTAGTCCTTCAATAGGAAACCACATACCTGATAATACTGATTGACCTGCAATAATAATTGATGAAATACCACCAATTGATTTTTCATTACAAACCGTTCCTAATAAAATACCGATTGCGATAAAGAAGAATGATGTAACTAAACTTAATATTACCGCAAATATCATTCCTAAACTAAATATTGAGGTATCAATTATTCCTCCAATTAAGAAAAATAAGATTGATTGAACAAAGACAATTGGAAGAATTGATAAAGCATATGAGAAAATAAATTCATATGATTTTGCTTTAGAAACATATAATCTTGTTAAAAATGATGAAGATCTATCTACTGCAATTAATAAGCCAACAAATAAAGAAATAAAGCTTTCCGCAAATACGACAATACCTGGAGCTAAATATTTCATTTCAAATTGTGAAGTTAAATTATGAAAGATAAAATAGAATAAGATTTCTAAAAATAAAGGCATAGCTAAAGTAAATATTAAAGATAGAGGATCTCTTAATATTTCTTTAATATTTCTTTTAGTTAATATATAGATTCTAGATAGTGATTTTTTCATTATAGTTCACCTCCAGATACAATTTCAATAAAAGCATCTTCAACATTATCTTTATTAGTTCTATTAAATAATTCTTCTTTAGAACCAACAAATAATAATTTACCATCCTTCATTATTCCAATTCTATTAGATAAAGCTTCCGCTTCTTCCATATAATGAGTAGTTAAAATTATTGTCATCTTCCCTTTTAATTCATTAATAGTCTTCCATAATTCTCGTCTTGCTATAACATCAAGACCTAAAGTTGGTTCATCTAAAAATAAGATTTTAGGCTTAGATATTAATGCTAACGCAATAGATAATTTTCTTTGCCAACCACCTGAAAGTTTTGATGCCTTCTTTTTTAATACCTTATCTAAAGAAAATGATTTATATATTTGTTCTTTTAATTCTTTAATTTCTTCATCAGTTTGACCAGATAATTTAGCATAAAATTCAATATTTTCTTCAACTGTTAATTTTCTTGCTATAGCAGTTTCTTGCATCGAAATATCAATTAATTCTTTAATATCATCTTCATTATTTAATATTGAATAATCATAAATGGTTGCATCACCACTAGTAGGTTTAGTAAGAGTTGCAAGCATTTTGATAGTTGTTGTTTTACCTGCCCCATTTACTCCAAGTAAAGAAAATAATTCACCTTCATATATTTCTAAATTAAGATTATCAACCGCAACTAAATCTTTATATATTTTAGTTAAATTATTAATTTTAATTACTGCTTTCATTATTAAACATACCACCCATTAATTTATAAAACATATCATCTTTGATTAAAGCAATACCTCTTTCTCTATCTCCCATAACCATTAAAGTATCTCCTTCTTTAATATCAAACATCTTTCTTGCTTCAGCAGGAACAGTAATTTGACCTTTAGGACCGACTTTAACACTTACAATAAAACGATCATCTCTAATATCTTTCATTTTTATACCTCCTATAAATAATTCTTACATTTCTTATTTTACCATACTTTTCTTACTTTTTCAAGATTTAAGAATAAATTAAAAGAAATTATTATTTTTAAACAAGCCACTAATTTCATAATAAAATAATAGACGACGAAAAAAGGACTGATATTTGCTATCAATCCTATGTTTTTATTTTGGTAGAAGAGTTGAGATTCGAAACATCATCGAAAGATAACGTACTTAAGATTCTAATCTTTTAAACATCCAATAGGAATAACTAATACTCCATCTTCTCTTTTATATCCATATTCAGTTCCGGTGATTACTATTTTTAAATCTGGTAATCTTAAAGGAGCTTGTTTTTCCTTTTCATTAAATACTTTAATTAAACGTTCAATTTCTAGTAAATGGTGAGCACCTTCTTCTATTTCAAATGATCCTAGTTTAAATTCTAATAATGCATAACGACCATCACGTAAATGTAATACACCATCTGCTTCTAATCCATATCTATCATGATAATATGACAACACACCATCCATTTCAAGAATTTGAGTAAAATTGTTTCTAATATTTGAGGTTTTTTACTTCTAAGATTTGATGTATTTCATTTCCAAGATTTGAGATATTTTACTTTTGCTTTTTTTAAATATTCAAATTAAAAAAAGATGACACATTTTTGAACTTGTTTAATTAATAAGTCAATAAAAATATGCCGTTTTCCCTAAAATGTTTTTATGACTTTTGTACGGGTTTTCCTAAATTGTTTTCGAGTAAATTATACTAGAGTCGACTTAATAATATCAAACTTTATACCTGTTTAATAAAACCTAATTATCTAATTTGTTAAAGATATAATAAAGATAACCAAATGACTTTAGCTAAATTGGTGAATTTAACTTTGTCTTTTTTGGTTATCTTTATTATATCTTTAACATTATATCTTTAACATTTTACCATAGCAAAAGTGTCGTTTAGGCATTTTACTGTTCTAAAAGTGTCGAATAAAATTAACGCAAAAAAAGGCCTAATACCAATAGTATTAAACCTATTCTTCTATTCTGTGTCATTACTACGAAATGTTTCATTTTAAGCATTTACACTACAAAATTTTTCATATTTGACTTTTACACTACAAAATGTTTCACGATGCAACTTTTAGTAATAATATAAATTTTGCTTACAATACTAAAAGTCTCATACAAATAATAAAATAATGCACCAGCCAGATGCACTAATCTATTATTTTAAAATAAACTTCCTGTTTTCAAATATTCCATTAAATTTATATGTTTTATACCATTTCTTTTTTGTAATAAATAATCAGTTGTTACAACGTATTTTGGATAATTATCTCTAATCATTTCTAAAGAATTATACTCTCTATCTTCAGTCTTTTTACTTTCTAGAATTGTATATGCCACTTGAACGTATGAATAATTTAATTCTTTGTCTTTTAATATAAAGTCGCATTCTAATTTCCCAATTCTGCCAACTGTTACAGTATAGCTCTTTGACCTTGCATAAGTATATATTATGTTTTCAAGTACAGGGCCATAGTTTATTCTGCTATTCGGATTACTAATATATGAGAAAGATAGATCAGCTATATAATATTTCTTTTCACCTAAGAGTGATCTTTTAGACTTCATGTCAAATCTATCACATTCATATAAAATCTTTGCATCTATCAAACATTTAATATATCTAAGTAATGTGGTTTTACTAATACCTAAACCTGATTTATTTAAATTTTCTAATATATTGTTGATGCTTGTTGTACAGCCAAAATTGTTTATTATATAATTCATCACTAAATCAAAAGTATCTTTTTTTCTTATAACACATCTTGATTTAATATCCTTTTTGAATATCTCTTCAACAATACCTTTGACATAAGTTCTTTTATCATTTAGGTCATCAAAGAACATCGTTCTAGGAAAACCACCTTCTATAATATAATTATTCAATTCAATTAAAAGGTTAGAATTAATATCATATTTATAGAATTCTTTCATTCCTAAATATTCTTCAAAAGTTAATGGAAACATTTCAAATTCAATATATCTACCAGTAAGCTTAGTAATTAATTCTCCACTAAGCAAATACGAATTAGATCCTGTTATAAATATTGAATATTCATCTTCTTCACGATAAGCATTAATTACTTCTTCAAAATTTTCAACATTTTGTATTTCATCAATAAACAAATATTTATTACCTTTTACATTAGAGAATGAATCAATTAAGTTTTCTAATTCATCTGCTTTTTTAATGCTTTTAAACCCTTTTTTATCTAGATTTATATAAATTATATTTTCTTTATTTACTCCGCTTTCAATTATTTCATCAGCTATCATTTGCATTAAGCTAGACTTTCCACATCGTCTAATTCCAGTAATTACTTTAATAATATCGTTAGTATGGTAAAATCCTCTTATTTTTGATAAATAGTTTTCACGCTTAAATAATTTCATTTTATCACCACCAATAATATTATACAACATTTAAACGATAAAGTCAATTATACAGTACCACTTTTTTATTTTTATCAAAACTGGTATCATATAACCATATTTATTGTATAATTTTGGCGAATTTTATTATCTCACAGTTTCGCAATAAAAAGAAGCGACTTAAAAATGAATAAGACTCAACGTACCGTTGAGTCAATTATACTATATTACCAGTTTGTTATCAAGTGTGAATAATAATATAAAACACTTGATTCAATTTTTACTTTATTACTTCCCAATAACCAGTTTTATTTGATCCAACTCTTTTAATATATCCTAATTCTTTTAGTTTTGACAAAATGTTATCTATTGAAGTTTTACCGAGATTACATCTTATTGATAATTGTGGTTTAATGATATTAGGATTATTTCTTTTTTCAGCAAGAACTTTAATTTGTGATGCATTCAATGATTTATCACCCATATCATAAAACGAGTGATAAATCAAGCAAAAGTGGTTAATAAAGTGGTTAATAAAATAAATAGTGGTTAATATTATCAAGGAATTATATAAAAAAGTGATACGAATAACGTATCACAATTGTTTATCTAATATGGCAAAGATGACTATTCTAATACAATGCACACCTTTGCACACCCAATAATAAATAATTCAACAATCTATAAAACTTTTATTTCTATACCTAAGACTCCGTAGTTTTTAATTTCTTCCATTGAGTAATAGACAAGCATGTCATCTGGCTTAGCATTTTCATCTTCTTTGTACCCAATAGAAACTTTTGAATGATTTAGATAAAGATTCTCAAAATGTCCAGGCAAATGTCCAGGCGTTTTATAGACACAATCGTAGTAAAAATATCTTTCGTCACCTTTCGTCGCCACTATTTTTACACCAACAAAAATAGGCCTTAAAGAGTTGAGTCAAAATTCACCTCTATAGCCTAAATTTTTAAATAAACATATCGACGGCGGGATTCGAACCCATAAAAAACAGACTGATATTTTGTATCAATCTGATTCTTTCAATATGTGAAAGGTAAGTTTTGTTAATACAATGCACCCTCTATGAATGAAAGTGCACCCTCTAAGCCTATATTTTTAGGTATATAAACTAAGTGACACGTGACTAGTGTGACAAACGTGGCACAATTAATTATATTTGATTTTTTCTTTGTTTGTATAGTATTTTTGATTTGGTGCATTAGGCGAATCTTTAGTGGTTAGTAAGAGTTCCGAATTCAATAATGGATTCAGTATAGATTCAACAAAATGAGAACGATTAGATAAATCAATATGGTTTTGAATTTCTTGTCTTGATTTTGGCTCATTCATACAAAATTCCAGTATTTTTCGATCATATTCTCTATTTCCACCCCTTGGTGATGAAAAAGTAAAATCATTTTTAATATCTTTTTGAATAAGCACACTACTTTCCTTTTTATCGTAAGTCAAATCATACAATGTGATTACAAATTGAGCGGGATCAGAATATATTTTAGGTTGATAATCTTTTGGATACATTTTATAATCGGCAATTATTTTTTCAAAACCCGAGCCTGAAGACTCCATCATATTACATATTTTAAATATTTCACATATTATGGTGTTTCTTCTTTTTGATGGTATTTCCTCCATTGAGTAATCTTGTGCTTTTCCAGGGAGCAAAAAAGAGCCAGGAGACGCTATTCTAATTCTATCAATAAAAATGTCTATATCAATTTGAGTGCCATCAATATTGTAATCTCTATGAGCAACCGCATTTATTAACGCTTCTTCAATTGCTCTTTCGGGATAAGCCAGTAATGGTTTGTTTCCACCTGCATCTTGCTTGACAAGTCCTGTTTTTGTATATAGTTTTATATACTTTTTAGCATAATCTAATATTTGTGGGATACTACCTTTATATTCTTTCTTATCTAACATCGTACTTGAACCTTTATTTAAGCCAGGCCATACTCTACATGCTATATTACAATTCTCATAGTCACAATTATCTGCAAAAAGCATTAAACCATTAGAAACATTTTGA
>ONHH01000078.1 GCA_900317575.1 uncultured Bacillota bacterium
CCAGGTAGTACTTTTATATCATAACGATAGCGATAGCCACTTTGACGTTCTACGCATACCGCAAAATCCACAGTACCTTTCTTTTTAAATTCTCTTAATTTTACAACCATTGGTTGAAAATCTTTTTCTAAACTAGGAACATATTTCATTTCTTTACCTCCAATTCCTATTTTATCTTTCATACATTTCATCTAAATTATATTTAGTTCTTTCGTCGCCGACAAAGACATGAATAATTACATCTTTTAAATCGATTAATATCCAAGTAGATGACGCATCATAAAGTGGTGGTTTGACAATTTTCCCTCTTTTTTCTTCATCATCTCTTACATATTCAATTGCAGCTATTGCTTGACGATTAGATGATGCAGATGCGATAATCGCATAATCATAGAAAGGAGTAATTTCTTTCATATCATATACTTTTATATCATCTACTACAGCTTTTTCTAAAGAACTTACAATCTCATTAATTCTTGAATTCATTTGTAACCTTTCATAATAATTATAGGCTTTTTCACCATATATGAATAATTGTTTATGTTGTTTGTTTAAATAATCTCTATTGATTTTAAGAATTGTTAAGGTTGCATAATGAAGACCTTTTTTTAAGGATTGTCTTGCGTCATCAAATATTTGACCAGTTCTTGTTCTTTCTTCACAGAAATCCGCAACAAAGATTACTTCTTCTAATAGAGTCATCTTATCAATACCAGTAGTATGATAATAGATAGCACTCAATATTTCTTCATCATCAATATTATAATCTCTTTTTACGAGATATTTCCCCGCAAAGCTATGTAAGATTTGCGGAGTATTGATTAATTCTTTTTCATATTTTTTTAATTCTTGATCATTTTCTAAAATAATATCTAATAATACACTATCACTATAGAGTTTTGCAGCATCATGCAGAAGTCCTGCTAAATATACCTTATCATTATTTAATCCTAATTTTAATTCTTGATTGATTCTTACTGCTTCTTCCGCAACTCCTAATGAGTGAACATATCGTTTATGAATTTTACCATCAATAGTAAAATTCTTTTTTAATAATTCTTGATAATATTTAATATCTTGCATCTTAAATAATACTTTCTGTAAGATTCACATCAATCTTATGATATAAATTTATGATAGCTTTACAGTTTTTAGCTTTGATATGAATAAAGCCAATTCCACTAATAAAAATATCATAACTACCTTCTATAAGATTATATTCAACCTTTTTTAGATTCTTAGGATTCTTTAATTCTTCAATTAATTCTTCTTTTGTTGGAGGAACAAGTAAGGTTCCTAATTTATCTATATATAATTTATCAGCATTAATTCTTTTAGTCCGATGAATATATAATTCATTAGATGTATAGAAACTAACATTTATTTTTTCTTCACTATAGAAATCTAAACGAACTAAACCACCTAGATAAATTGTTTGATCACCATTTAATTGATAAGTTTTTGGTTTTAAATAGTTCTTAGCATTTAAGATTTCATTATCATGACTATTTAGATATGCTTGATAAGAATGATAATTAATAAATCCGGGAGTATCAATTAAGGTATGATATTTATCAATCGTTATTTTAATAAAATCAAGGGTTGTTTGCATCTGCAAACTAGTAGTGATTAATAAATCATCTTTCATAATATCTTTCTTAAAGATATTTAAGAAAGTAGATTTACCAGTACTTGCAACCCCAATAACATAAATCTTAGTTAAAGCTTTATTAGGATTATGATGAACATTACGATTCTTATAATCAAATCTTTCTTGAATAAAATCAATCTTATTAATAATTCTTTCGATATTCTTCTTTTTCTTACTTGATATCATAATTACTGAATCAAGTGCTAAATTATTTTCTTTAGCTAATTCTTTAATCTTAGCTTCTAATAATTTAAGACTAATGCCTTTAGGAAATAAATCAATTTTATTTACTAAGATGATTACAGGATTATTACCTATATGCTTATATAGATTAGGAATAAAGCCTCCATAGATATCCATACAATCTATCATCAATAAGACAATTGCATTTTCATCTTTAATTCGATCAATCTTTTCATAATATTCTTTATTAGTAATTGTTGGATCATAGAGCTTTCCATAATGAATAATGTTGAAGCATCTTTTACAATAAATATTACCTTCTTCAACAAGAATAGTTGAAGGAACATAGCCAGGTTGATCTTGATTTAAGGATTGTAATGTTATTCCACATCCGATGCATTTAGCCATTTCTTTGCTCCTTTATTAACTACTTCTTCAATTCTTAAAGCTAATTTATAATCAACTTTACTGATTGATTTAACAATTCTCTTATCTCTTAAACGATTAATTTTCGTATAGAAATGTTCACTAGATCGATCAAGAGATTTAATTAAAATGGAATATACTCCTAATTTATTAGCGCACGCAATATCTGTTACTAATTGATCACCAACCATAATAATATTTTGATCAATTGGATGATTCTTTTCTTTTAAATATGCAGTAATATTTTTAATAAATGGTTTATTCATATGAATTCCATAATCTGTAGCTGGGAATTCTTTAATAAATTTTTCAATTCTAGAATAATGATTATTAGTAAGAACATAGGTAGTAAAACCCATAAGGATTAATTCTTTGCCAAGTTCTACAAGTTTTGATGTAGGAGTTAATTCCCTATATGATATTAAAGTATTATCAAGATCAAAGATAATTACTCTTTTTCCATCTAGATATAGCTTTTTCCAATCAATATCATAGATTGTTGACGCAACTTCATTTGGTAGATAATTAGCCAAAGAATCACCTCTTTTCATATATTATTATACAAAATTTTTACATTTTTAGCAACCATAATTATCTATAAAATATAAGGATATAAAAAAAAGATAGATTATGATAAATCTATCTAATATAATATTTTATAATTCACAATCTAATAATTGTAAAATTAATTTAGCAGCTTTACTAGCAGCTTGGGGAGTAAAAGTATTATAATCCATAATTTGACTACTACCAACAACATCAGAAATTGCGCGAATAACGATGAATTCAATATGATTTAAATAGCACATTTGCGCTATAGCACAAGATTCCATATCACAAGCTAAGACTTTAACATCATTAAAATATTCATCAATAGTCTTTTTCATCTTATCATAATCCGTAATAAATTGATCTCCTGATGCGATAGCCCCAAATTTTAAATTGATATCAAGTTTAGATAAACGATCGTTCAAAATTACATTAGCATTATAGAATAATGGTAAGCCTTGTACTTGACCATATCTTGCGTCATTATCAAAGCGACAATCGACATCATGGTAAAAGATCTTATCGGCAACAACAATATCTAAGGTCTTTAATGATTGATCAAATCCCCCCGCAACACCAGTATTAACAATAAAATCTGGATGATAATGTTCAATAAGTAAAGTTGTAAGGGAACCAGCATTTACTTTACCAATTCCACAAATTGTAAAAATTATTTTATTTTCATTGTAAGATGCTTCAAAGAAAGTATAGTTCATTAATTTAGTTTCTTTAATCTTTTTAAAGATTTCTTTATAATGAGTTACTTCCTTCTCCATTGCGCAAATGATACCAACAATATTATTTTTCATTATGTTTTTTTGATTCTTTCTTAGGAGTCTTAATATCTACTACTAATACATCAAAACGATCATTATCTTCAGTTAATACTGTTACTTTTTGACCCTTCTTTGCTTTAAAGATTGCTTCACCTAATGGTGAATCTTTACTGATAATTCCATTTAATGGATCACCACCTAATTCACCGGTAATATGATAAGTTGCGGTAAAATCATCATTTAAGAATTTTACTGTTACATCCTTATCAAAGTTATTTTCATCACTAGCTTCACCAATTTCAGCATGTTTTAATTTATAATCTAATTCATGACGACGAGTTTCAAGTTTTGCTTGTTCTTCACGAGCAGCCTTATAGTCAGCATTTTCTGATAAGTCACCTTGACCTCTTGCGCTAGAGATATCTTGACGGTTAGCTTCTAGAATTTCTTCTATTTCTTTTCTTTCTTGAAGAAGTTCTTCATATTCTTCTTGGGTCATTAATATTTTTTCACGTGCCATATTATTATTCCTCTTTTCAATGATATATTATAACAAATATTTTATTCTTTTGCAAGTTATACTCTTTATAAATTATGATACTAATCTAATCATATCATCAGGATGAAGTTCAATATCGATTTTCAAATATAATAATTGTAATGGATGACGAGCAACATCTAAAGCTTCTTTTGTTTCATAATCGATAATCTTTTCAATAGTGAAATGATAATTATCAATATTAGGTCCGATAATTTCTGCTTCCATTCCTCTTTCAAAATAATTGCGTTCTTCGATTAAAGCAAGTTTTTTCTCCTTATCATATTCTAAAACTCTACCAATATAAATCTGAGTAGGATTTTCACTTCTTGTATCATACAAGCCTTCATTCGTTCCCGCAATTCCTTTATAGAAGCCACATCCTAATAAGCGATTTTCAGCTTTCATGATTTCACGATCAAATTCTAAATAATCAGATTCTTTCAATTCATGATTTTGATAATATTTATCAATTAAATTACGATATGTCTTAATGACGCACGCAATATAATAAGCTGATTTCATTCTTCCTTCAATTTTTAATGATTTAATGTTATTATCAATTAAATCTTTAATAAAATGGCCAGCTACTAAATCCTTTGAACCAATATTAAAGAAGGTATCTTCTTCATTAATTTTATCTTCATTATGATATAAATCATAATTCCAACGGCATGAATGAGCACAACCACCACGATTAGCATCACGATTAGTAAAATGATTACTTAAGACACAACGACCAGAATAACTAGCACACATTCCCCCATGAATAAAGATTTCTAGATCAATATTGGTATTTGACGCAATATGTTTAATCTTATCTAGAGTAGTTTCTCTTGATAATACTACTCTTTTACAACCTAATTCTTGATAGAATTTAATTGCTTCTATATTACTAACAGACATTTGGGTTGATACATGACATTCCATTCTTGGAGTATAGTGTAAAGCAGTCCGAATAATATACATACTAGATGTAATAACTGCATCAACACCAGCCTTATCTAAAGCTTTTAAATATCTTCTTAAACCTTTTAAATCTTCATCATGAGGAATGATATTAACTGTAATATAAACCTTCTTATTAAGAGAATGAGCATAATCACATAATTTAGTAATTTCTTCAATAGAGAAATTAGATGCTCGAGCTCTTAAAGAGAATTCTTTTCCCCCAACATATACCGCATCAGCTCCATATTTTAACGCAATACAAGCTTTATAAAAATCACCAGCCGGAGCAAGTAGTTCAATTTTATTCATTTTCTACATCTCCTTTAAGTAATACTGATTTATTTTGATAAGCTCCTTTACCTATCTTTATGTTATTACCTTCAAGAGGAGAAACTATAAGATGAGATGATAAATTTAAATAATAATCAATAATATAAAGCTGAGTTCCTTCATCAAGGTAATTTAAATGAATAATTCCATAAAAATTATTCTTTAAATCATTTAATTCTTCATCGAGATGATAATATTCATCATCATAAATAATTGTACTATTTTCATCTTCAACTATTCTTTGTTTATTATTTCGAGTTTCTTCTCTAATAAAATAATTATTATCTTTAGGATCTAATTTTAATCCTTTATAATTGAAATAATTAGTTAATAATAATCTACGAGAATAAAAAATTGGACTTAAGCCAAATAAATCTATTCCTACTTTTTTTGAATTTCTATTAACAATCTTAATTAATTCATCACTACTTATTTCATTTGATACTACCACAAAATAATTAATGCGGTTAAAATAATTAACATCATGATAATTAGTTAAATATGTTGGTGCATGATAAACAAATCTAATTGAATGAAGATATTTATCATGATATTTATGATAAATTCCTAAATCTGAATAAAAGATATATTTAATTCTTTTAAAGATTGCTTCATCAATATTATCTAACATTTCATCATCATATATCTTTTCTAATTTTAAAGCTATTTGAACATCTTTATCTAATGATTTTATTAATGATAAATCTTCAATAATAAAAACAGCTTTTTTCTTATAAGAATTTATAACATTTAAATTAGATGTTTCAATAAATAATTTTTCAATCATGTTTTTTATATGTGATAGCTAAGCCATCTCCACTTTCTATAAAATAAGTTTCAAAATCAGTCAAAGTATTTAAATAATGATTATAATTATCAATCTTTTTTACTAGGCTTTTTAAATTCTTAGATAGTTTATTACTATCTTCTTCTACTAAATTATGAAAGATAATATTATCAGTAAAGATGATACCATCATCATTTAAATACTTTGTATATTTTTCAAAGAATTTTTGATATTGAGCTTTAGCAGCATCAATAAAAATCATATCATATTTATTATTCTTAAATAATTCATCATTTAATTCAACCGCATCACCTTCAATTAAATTAATGCGATCATTTAAATTAAATTTCTTAATATTAGATTTTGCAATAGTTATCATTTCTTCATTTCTTTCAATAGTATCGATTGAAATATCCTTAAAATGAGTAGCCATACAAATAGAAAAATAACCAATTGCCGTTCCAATTTCTAAAATTCTTTTGACTTTTCTTCCTTTAAGAATTGATTCTATTAAAACGAGGGAATCCCTTTTAATAATTGGTACTTTATTAATTTCGGCATATTTTCTTAATTCTTCTATTTCTAAATGTTTAATTTCTTGTTGATTATTTAATTCTTCTAAATATTGATTCATGATTTAATCCTTCATTATTCTATTAATTAATTATACTATTAAATGATTGATTTTTCAAGAAAGATATTACTTTATTTTATCGATTATTAAAATAGGGTAAAGCATATTTAGTTCTTTCAATATCTAAGATTTTTACTGCAACATCTTTATATTTACCGATTGCTAGAGCATATTCTAAATAGATTATTTTAATAATATCTAAAAAGAATCTTTCAAAATAACGATCTTTTTCATAATCAATTAATTCTTTTAAACTATTTAAGACTTCAACACTATTAATTCCTTGTTTAATCATAATCGTAATATCACATATTCTTTCATAACAATAATGCCAATATTCAAATTTAACATTTAATTTATGATTTAAGAAATTATGATAATCTTCTTTCTTTTCACTCTTTAATATAACAAGTCCTTCAAATGCTAAAACTCTTGGAGTAATAATAAATTCATCTAAATGCTTTAAGATTTCATTTCGAGAATATAATCGATACATATTTCTTAAGATTAACCATTCCATATCTAGACGGAATGACGCAAGGATATTAGATCTTAAATCAATTAAATATGAATATAAATTATCTTTTTTGATGCGGTATTCTAAATAATCTAATTGAATTTTATGCTTTAAAGATGATTGATTATAATTAGTAGAATATTCATCATCAATTAATTGATTATAATATTTAAAGAATTGTTCATGTAAACCAACATACATATAAATATCTAAAGCTAAATCTAAGACTGCATATCGGTATATTCCATATAAATTATCCATCTCACAAAGAATAGTTATTTGTTCAGCTGCATAAATACCATTACCAGTTAGATATGCATATAAGCTACATAAAAATAAATAGATTGTTACTTCATCTTCTAATAATAATTCCATCTTATTCGATAATTTTAAGATTTCAAGATTGGCTTCAACAAAGAGATTCTTGACAATACTATCAAATAATACCATTAATTCATATTCAATCTCAACATAGAAATTCTTCCCTAGCGCATCATTGATTAAAGAAATAGCTGTAGTCTTATCCTTATGTAAATAACATTTGAGTAAATCTTCTAATACTCGATAATCCTTGGATTCTTCAATCATTTTAAAATCAATATCTAATTTCTTAAATAATGATGAATAATATTCTTCCCCTACATCAACAATATTATTCTCTATTCGACTTAAATAACTAACAGTACAGATCCCTTTAGATAATTCTTCTAAAGTTAAATGCTTCTCAATTCTTTTTCTTTTTAATAAGGTAGAATAATATTCATTATTCTTCTTTTTCTTCTCTCTTTTGATAATTTTTAAATAATTATTTTCCATAACATATCCCCCTATGGTGGTAATAATTTATCATATAAATAATTAAAAATAAAGCATTTAATTCAAGAAGATTTCGTGATATTTTTCTCTTTTATATCAGTTTTATTTCTTCATTTTCTTATATATTTCATAATCTTTATAATAAATAAAAAAATCGACAGCAATGTTTCCTGTCGAATTTTAATATACTATTGGATACTTTTTTAATTCTTTTTTTAATATTCTTTCATTAGGAAGATATTTCTTTAGTAAATTATGAAAATCTTTAGAATGATTTAAATATACAAAATGACTTAATTCATGACATATAACATATTCAAATAATGGATATGGTACATGAATTAAAGATCTATTAAGCATTATTAAATTCTTTTTAGGCGAGCAATATCCCCAATTTCTTACAGATTGTTTAATGATTAAATTAGGAATATTTTTAATATCATCCTTCATTTTCAATAAACAATTATTTAATGATGCTAAATAATAAGATTGAATAATTGTATTGAGATAATTATCTAATTCTTTTTTAATATTTACCTTATTATTACTTGTTACATAAATATATTTTAATTCATCATCAATCTTAAATTCATTTCCTAATTTAATTATATAAGTTGTTCCTTTAATTAAATAAGGGCTTTCTAATTCATAATTACAAATAAATTGTTCTTGATTTAGATATTTTTTAATTAAGCCAAGATTCTTTTCAATAAATTCATCAGCTAAAAGCTTATTAGTTCTTTTAGGATAATTTATAATTACTACTCGATCTTTAATTCGAATACTAAATCTTTTATAACTCCCTACTTTAACAATATAATCGATATGATTATTATCTAAAATAGAAAAATTAATCATGATTCTTCAAGGCCTGCATATATTTATCATATACTTCTTGAGTGAGATCTTGTAATGAAATATCTCCTGAATCAATTATATAATCAACTAGATTATCTAATTCATCAGTAAAAACTGTCTTATCTAAAGCAAGGCGTTGCATCGCCTGTTCATGAGTATCATGACGACGAATCATTCGATCATATAAGAATTTTTCATCACTCTTTAAATATATAATAGTAATCTTATCTCTGACTAATTCAATATAATGTTTTAAACCAACTGGTTCTAAGATTACTACTTTATCATCAGTAATACTACTTTTACTAGTACCATAGAAATTACCATTATATATAACATGTTCTAAAAAGAAATTATCTAAGATTCTTTTTTGAAATTCTTCTTTAGTTAAGAAGTGATAATCGATTCCTTCTACTTCTCCAACTCTTTTTGGTCGAGTAGTATAAGTAACCATTTTTTTCATACCATAATTTTTAATCAATAATTGAACTACTTGTGTCTTACCTGATGCGCTTGGTCCTACTAGAACTAACATATTTACCTCGTTCATTCATAAAAAATAATTATTATATTTTATTATACCATAGTTTGTTTTACTTTACAAGTTAAAAAAATTATGGTATAATATTTATGCTAAAAATCATGTCCCTGTAGCTCAGCTGGATAGAGCAACGGCCTTCTAAGCCGTGTGTCGCACGTTCGAATCGTGTCAGGGACGCCATTTATAAATTACTGGGAATGAATAATTCCCATATTTTAATTTAAAAAGTCCCAATAGCTTAAGTTGGATAGAGCAGTGACCTCCTAAGTCACCGATCAAGGTTCGAATCCCTGTTGGGATGCCATTAATAAATAGCGAGGTAAATATGAAATATTATACTCCTCTCATTATTTTAGTATGGTTTGCGTTAATCGTTCTCGCAATCCTTGCTAAAGAAAATGACCGTTTTTCTAAAGAAAGAAAAAGAATTCTCTATTTTACATATTCGATTGTTGCGCTAGCTGCTCTAGCTGAATGGTTAGGTATTCAATTCAATGGTAATATGAATGTATCTCCATGGGTTATTAGATTAATTAAAGCCTTTGATTACATCTTAACACCAATGTCTGGTGGTGCCATTATTTTACAACTTCAGACTAAGAACAATTTAAGAAAAGTATCATTTATCTTACTAGGATTAAATCTTCTTTTCCAAATTATTAGTATCTTTACTGGATGGATGGTTAAAGTTGATGAAAATCATCTTTATCATCATGGAAATGCTTATAATATCTATATGTTATTATATGTTGCGGTATTTATCATTGTTATTGTAGAATTTGCGATATACGGAAAAAGATTCCGTAAACAAAATCGCTTATCTTTACTTGGTATCTTAATTTTTAATGTATTAGGTATTGGTTTACAAGAAGTATTAGGTAGTGAAGTTCGAACTGCTTATATTTCTTTAGTTATCTGTTCAGCTCTCTTATATATTCATAATTCAGAATTTGCTCAACTAGCATCAGATGATAAGATTCAAGAGCAAATGATTAGAATCTCTGTTGATCCATTAACTGGTATCTCTAGTAGACATGCTTATAGCGTTGCGATAAACGAATTATCTAATCTACCTAGTCTACCACAAAAATTAGTTATCTTTTCTATTGATATCAATGGATTAAAGCTAGTCAATGATACCTTAGGTCATATAGCTGGTGATGAATTAATTGCTGGTGCATCTAAATGTATATCGCAAGTCTTCTCATCAATTGGCAGATGTTACCGTACTGGTGGTGATGAATTCATCGTCTTTTCTTCAATCAATCAAGAAATGATTCATGAATTAATCGATCAATTATTAGATCTTACTAATAATTGGAAAGGTGAATATTGCGACAGCCTATCACTTGCGGTAGGATTTGCTGAAGCAAAAGCTCATCCTAATATCGAATTAGAAAAATTAATCACTATTGCTGACCAAGAAATGTATAAATCAAAAGCTCAATATTACCAAAAAAAAGGTATTGACCGCAGACAAAATTAAAAAACACTTATTTAAATAAGTGTTTTCTTTTTTTATTGTGCTCTTTGAGCTAAATATTCTACTTTATTTAATGTATCAATATCATTGATACCCATTAAACGATAATCATAAACTGATATCTTACTACCAACTTTATAATTATTACTTAAAATACCAACAATATCAGTTAAATAATATTCATGTTTATTATTGTTATTGTTGACTAATTCTAAACTTTCAAATAATAGCTTATTATCAACAACATATAAACCAGTATTAACTTCTTTAATTAATTTTTGTTCATCTGTTGCTTCTTTTTCTTCAACAATTCCTACTACATTATTTTCCATATTACGAACAATTCTTCCATAACTAAAAGGATTATCAAATAAAGCAGTTAGAATTGTCATTGCGTTATGATTATTTTCTTGTTGTTTCAATAGCTCTTTAATATTTTCACTACCAATTAAAGGCATATCACCTGGAAGAATTACAGTTGATCCAGTCTCATTTTTAAGTAAATGTTTTGCACATTTTACTGCATGTCCAGTTCCTAATTGTTCATCTTGTATTGCAAAACGAACATTTGAATACTTATCAAGAAGAGCCAAAATCTCTTCTTTTTTATATCCAACAACTACAACTATATCTTCAATTCCTGCATCAATACAGGCGTCAACAACGTGATTAATCATTGGCTTTCCTAGAACTAAATGAGCACATTTAGGTAATTCACTGTGCATTCTAGTTCCTTTACCAGCCGCTAGAATAATTGCGTGTCTCATAAATCTCCTCTTATTTTATTAATATTTTTGCGTTTGAATTAAATAATTTTTCCGCAATCTCAATACCGCATTTCTTCTTAATAATATTATATGCATCTTTCATATAATTAATTCTTGAGAAATGAATATCACTTGCGACAAAATCAACTAAACCGTTACGAATATAATTCATTACTTTCTTATATTGTTTATGTCCATTCTTACCACAAATAGTAGATGCATTAACTTGAATTAGGGCTCCTAATTCTTTTAATTCATAGACATAATCAAGTGATGTAATATATTCATATCTTTCAATATGAGCAATAACCATTTGATAACCAAATCTAGAAAAATTATAGACATGTTCATCAATCTCAGTATTAGATGTATAAGAATATTCAATTAAATATTTATTAGAATTATTTAGTGAATATAATTGTTTATTCTTAATTTTATCTAATACTTTTTCATTATAATATATTTCACGTCCAAGATATAAATTAATTGGTAGATTTAATTTCTTTATTTCTTCCACTAATTTATTAAAATTCTCTTCAATAAGATTGGATTGTGCTTCAAACATTCCCTTGCGGTAATGAGGAGTACAAATGATATCAGTTACTCCATTTTCTATTTCTATTTTGATTAAAGAAATGGATTCATCAATTGTTTTTGCTCCATCATCCACACCAAATATAATATGTGAATGAATATCGATCATAGTTTACTCCTAGTTATTCTGACTTTTCTTCTTCTTTATCATCATCACTTCTATGATGATAATAACCATAGCCATAACCATAACCGTAGCCATAACCATAATCATATTTATGATGTGATCTCTTAGAATCAACAAAAGTATATACATTACCTAATAAATTAATATTAGCTTGTTTTAGAAGTTTTACAGCTTCTTTAACTGCATTTTTCTTTGTAGCTCCATATGCTACACAGAAGATAGCACCATCAGTAACAGTTGAAATTTGAATATAGTCACTTATTTCAAGAACTGGTGGACAGTCAATTAAAATATAATCATATTTATCTCTTAATTGTGGAACTATATCTTTAAATTTCTTACTTGATACAACAGCTGATGGATTTTCAATTTTCTTTCCTCTACTGATTAAATCAACATTATATGAAGTATGTTGAATGATGGATTCAAGAGGAAGATTATCAAGTAGGTAATCACTAATACCAACTTCATTACCACATTTTAAAGTACGATGAGCACGAGGGCTTCTTAAGTCACCATCAATTAATAATACTTTTTGATTGCTCATAGCAAGACTAACCGCAAGATTAGTTGTAGTAATAGTCTTACCTTCACTAGCTAAACTTGATAAGAATTGAATTACTTTAGCTTTACCATCGATATTTAGATAAAGAAGATTATCTTTTAAGCGGTTATAGCTTTCAGTTTGTAATTCAAATCCTTCTTCACCAACAACGATGTTATTATATCGTTCATCATGATGCATGTTATTTCGAGCCATAAACATTGCCTACCTTCTTTTCAGATTTTTCGATATATGCAAGTACTGGTTTACCAGTAATTCTTTCAATTTCATCTTTTGATGTTAGAGTATCATCAATTAAATAACGAATGAAAATAATAGCAAAGCATAATACTAAACCAATTGCAAGAGCTATAAGAAGAATCTTAGCTAAACCTCTACTTACAGTTACTGATCTTGCGTGAGTCAATTGAATTAATTTATTTGCAAAGTTAGGGAAGATTTCTTTTCCTTCACTATCAGTAGCACCATAATATTCAATAGTTTTTTGAGCTAACGCATCAGTTATTACTTTAATTTCTTCTACTAATTCTGCTTCAGTATAACCTTCAGTTAATTTAGTTGAATAAGTAATATAAAGAAGTAAGCTAGTAGATGAAGCAGTAACATTTGTATTAGCAGTAATAACTTTTGCTTTATTGTTTACTAAATTAGTAAATTTATCTTCATTTATTACTTCACCAGTTTTCTTATTCTTATAAGTTTTATTTTCTCCATCAATTTGTTCATCATAAGAAAGCAATAATGCTTCTTTAGCAACAAGAGGAGTTACACTATCACTCTTAATTAATTCAGGGAAACTCTTAGTTAAAGCTAATCCATAATTATAATTTGTAGATTCAGCTTGATTAGTATCAGCTTGAACAATAGTTGTGATTTTAGCTGAATATGTTGGCTTGTTAATAAAGCGTCCATATACAAATCCACATACTAACGCAGCACTAACAATAATGATAATAAGTAATAAATTTTTCTTGATCAAATATAATAAATCTGATAATGAGAAGCCCGATTCATTTTCATTAACAAGATTTACATTTTCTTGTTCCATAATTAATACTCCTTTTTTTATTACTATAATATTGCTTTAATATTTTAACATATTTTTATATTTATATCAAGGAAATAAACAAAATAGTCCCTTTTTTTGCAAAAAACAAAAGAAAATTTATCAATTTTCTGACAAATTTTCTTCTTTATTATCTAATTGTTGCTTCTTTTTATTCACTAATTTTTCTAAGAAATAGATTAATAAGAAGCCTATTACCATCATAATAATAGCTCCAATAATATTGAATGCTAGATTATTAGTAATATTTTCATATCTAGTTAAATCACTAGGATGAAGTGGATCATGGAATGCATTATAGTATATCGCAAATATTGATACAATAATTAATCCTAAGATTCCATACCATAATTGATTATCATGTTTCTTAAAGAGCATTGTAATAATTCTACCAACCGCAATTACTCCGACTATAATTCCAATAAAGAAAGGAATGATGACATATAAATAATTAACAAAGATACTAAAATCTCCATGAATAATTCCCTCTAGAACCATCTTAATAATTGTTACAATTGGTTCAAAAATACCAAACATTAAAAGAATTAAAGATCCACTAGCCGCTGGAATAAACATTGCGGCAGCAGATAATGATGTAATAATTAAAATATAAATAATAATTAAGACATTGAACTTAGTTAAATCCAAAATTAAACCAAATTTATCCGCAAAGCATAATAATATTGATACAATAGCACAAATAATTAAACTTACCCATGATGATAATTTAGCTTTTTCTTTTCTTGCGTTTTTAATAGTTAATGGAAGTGACGCAATAACTAAGCCTACAAAGAAACCAGAAGTAATTAATGGCCAATTATTTAAGCATTTAACAATTGTGAATACCGCAAGTACTGCTCCTATAACCATACCAATGGCTAAACTCCACAATCTCACAAATGCTAAAGAAAATTTCTTAGTTATTAATGATAAAGATTCCATTAGTTCTTCATAGATTCCGAGGATTAGAGCCATCGTTCCGCCACTAAATCCCGGAATCAAACAGCTCATACCAATAAGAATACCATAAAGAAAATTCTTTAAATGTTTCATAAACGATACCTATTTAATCTATCTAAATCCGATGCATATAATAATAAATCATCACTTGTTTTATAAATAACTTCCATACAATGAAGTTCAGAATAATTAATATCTTTTAAGGCTTTAAAATGCTTTTCAAAATCAATATTTCCACTACCTAATCTAGCATGCATATCTCTTGAGCCATCATTATCATTATAATGAATATGATATAGATAATCTTTTAATAAATAAAGGAAATCTGTATCATTATAGCTGCTGCAGTGAGCATGACCAGTATCAAAAATAAATTTAAGATTATCTCTATTAGTCCGTTTAATAATTTCTAATAATTCTTCTGGACTATATCCTAATTCACAAGGATTAGGCATATTTTCAATCATGATTACTTGATTATTCCCCGCAACATAATCACACAATTCTCTTAAAGTGGGAATGATTTTATCAACATAATAGCTTCTATCAATATTTTGATCGATATGTCCTAAATGTAAAGTTAATTTCTTTACACCAAATTGATGAGCATAATCAGCTGATTGCATCATTATTTTAAGAGATCCTTTATTTAAATGTTCATCTAACAAAAGTCCATTATCCACTGCATGCGGAAGATGAAGGACAATTTCTAAATTAGGATATTTTTCTCTTAATTCTTTGACTGATGATGTATATTGATTTAATTGTTCAATTGATTCTCTATATGGATTAAAGATTTCAATTGCTTGATAAATATTATTTTTAATTAGCTCTTCATAGCTAATAAATTCTTCTCTAGTCCTCTTAGGATTAATAGTAAAACATTTTTTCATTAGCTACGTTTCATTCCTGATAGAACGGCTTTAATTAAATTACCAGTTCGATCTTCTCCTAATTCCCAAATCATTACGCCACCTAAACGGTCTACTTCTTCTTTGTCAAAAGCTCTTGCGTAATTACATTTTGCTCTAATACTTGTTTCATCATCATAAGTGATGAATAAATTACTATCTTTAATATAAAGATATGGAGCTTGACATTCTTTATCAAAATAATAGAAGATATTCTTATTATCGACCTTTTTAAGATATGTATTATAGATATTTGTGTAAGTAATTGTTTGATAGCTCTTACTTGGATCTTGAGCAGCTGAACCTAAGCCACCATTAGTTGATGATGATGGATTAGTCATCTTTCCATAGAACGCAATACCTGGTACTATTTTATTATATTCAACACCTTTAAGATTGAATAATTCAACACTATCATCTACTGAACATTGATTACCAGTTGTTCTACCATTAGTACCATATAAAGCTGTATGATGGAAGGTCTTTGATGATGCTTCCATATCATAAGTCATTAAATGAATGAAATCTAGATATGGTGATACTTGATCTAAATCATAACGTTTAAATCCTTCAGGTCCTCCAGGAATGGCAGCTGTTACTAAATAATCAGAACAACGTCCTTTTAATTCAATATTAATTTCTTTAATTAAATTAGTAAAGTTTTCCGCTTCATAGTGCTTACTATCAGGCTTAGACCAACCCGGATATTCCCAGTCAATATCTACTCCATCAAAATGATATTTATCGACTAATTCGCCAACGTTTTTAGCAAATCGTTTACGATTTTCTTCAGTTGATGCCGCAATAGAGAAATTTGTAGTATTATTAGATGCTCCTTGAATAGATAATACTACTCTTACGCCATGTTTTCTTGCGGCTAAGAATTTAGTAAAATATGCAGACATTACTCTCGTATCAATTGTTTGATCACTATTGACATACGCAAATGATGCGTTAATGACATCAATCTTCAATTGATCTTCAGTAAAACCATTATAATTCCATGTTGAATAATAACCAAAGATTAAACGATTCTTATAGCGATCAATATGATCAAATTCAATAGCTGGAACCTTTACTTTCTTACTATAAGAAATTCTTTCTGTTCCATGAACTACCATAGTTACTTCAACTTCAAGATCAGTTCTTCCTTGGAATACTTCACCATAATAATTAATTGTATTTTCATCACTAGTCTTCCAAGTTAAATCAATATCTGGATAATCATCAATTTCAGTTGGTAATTCAAAATCAGCAGTTGCGGTATCAGGAACATATTCATCTAATAAGAAACTATAATCTTTACCACTATATTCATGCCATTTAGCATATAGCATTATGGATTGAAGTACTTGTGTTGAGAAATCATATTTTTTAGAAAATTGTTTATCAACATACCATCCTTCAAATGTATAGCCATCACGAGTAGGATCAGCTGGCATTGAACAAGTTAGGCCTAATTGAACCTTAACCATTTCATATTCAGATCCATCCATTTTATTGAAAAATACTCTGGCGTGATCAGTTCCATATTCATCAATTAATAATTGGGCTATTTTTTCATCTTCTGTTAATTCTTTTTCTTCATTTCCTCCTTGATCATCTTTTTTCTTACAAGAAGGAGTAAGAACAAAAATAAATATTAATACAAATATTAATAACCAACGATATTTCATATTTAGTTATCCTCCTAATTATTAGTATATCATAATTTTCTCCATTTTTCTTATAAAAAGATAAGGCTTAGAGATTCTAAGCCTTATTTTCTTTAAATTTACTGATTTTAATTTGTCCCATTAAGTGACTAGTTTTATCTTCTCCAACTTCCCAAATCATTACGCCACCTAATTTTTTTTGATAGACATAATCAAATTTATAACCGATACTTCTTTCATCATCATAAGTGATAAAAATATTCTTATCATAATCAATAATATAAGGTGCTTTAGCAACTTCATCAAAGAATACTTTATAATTAGCATTTGGATTAGATAAATAATCATTATAAATCTTCGTATAAATGATTGATGAATAGCTACTACCAGATCCACCTAAACTAGTACCACTAGTATATTTACCATAAAAAGCTAGTCCTACGATAATCTTTGATGCAGATACTCCTTGATTTAAATAATATTTAACACTTTCATCAACTGTACAATTATTAACTGTACCTGAGCTTGCGTAAAGAGCTGTATGATGAACACAACTTCCACTAGCATTTAAATCATAAGTCATGATATGGAAATAATCTAAATAATTATTTAAAGCTGTTAAATCAAATCTTGTTGGTCCCCAAGGTCCTCCAGGAATGGCTGCTGTAATTAAATAATCACTATTTCTTTTCTTTAATTCAGTTCTTATTTCTTTAATTAATAAAGTATAATTCTCTTTATCAACAGCTGTTGATCTACCTGTTTGATAGCCTGGATATTCCCAGTCAATATCAATACCA
This sequence comes from uncultured Bacillota bacterium, assembly GCA_900317575.1. Lineage (GTDB taxonomy): Bacteria > Bacillota_I > Bacilli_A > ML615J-28 > CAG-313 > UBA1737. The sequence goes on from ONHH01000078.1 coordinate 18,486, forward strand.
TCAAGATTATTTTCTACTACATAATTAGCCATTGATTTAGCTAATTTCTTTCTACCACTATCAGTTGAGGCAGCATCAGAGAAATTCTTTCCTTCACTACCATAGCCTTGAACAGATAATACTACTCTAATACCATGATTATGTACTTCTTTAACCTTAGTTAATAATTTATCAATCGATGAGGTATCTAAACCAAAATCTTTATTGACATACGCAAATGATAAATTAACAACATCTAAAGTAGTTAAAGCTTCTTCACTATAACCAAAGAAATTCCAAGTAGAATAATAGCCAAATACCGCATTTCCTTTAGTTAAATCGTTAAATAATATTTTAGGCACAATTACATCCTTTTCATAATTAGTGACATAGCCTTCATCATATACTTCTAAATAAACAGTTAAGGTTGTATCAACTCTTGGTCTTGAAAGAATTCCATAATTATCTAGAACCTGTTGATTAGATGTCGACCATGTAAGAAATAGTTCATCATGATGACTAGGTAGTTCAATAGATGATGTGATAATATCCGGAACATATTCATCGAATAAATAAGCATAATTCTTATATAATTCATCCCATATTGCATATAGAGTTAAATCTTCATTAATTGGTTGACTAAAATCAAATAAAGATATTTGATCCTTACTCCAACCCATAAAACGATATCCTTCTTTTACCGGATCAGTTATATGATCATTAAAGATTTCACCTTTATATAATTCATATTCACCACATAAACTACCACCATTAGAATCAAATTTAATGATGACTACTTCTTTTATTTCTTCTTTATCTTGATTTTCGTTTTCACTCTCTTCATTATTAGGTTCACAACCAATAAGAAAGATAAGAAAGATAAAGAGAAACAGATATAATTTTTTCATATCTTACTCCATTTAATTAATAGTTAATTCGAGTCTTCCATAAATTGTTTGTTTATCAGTTGTTGCGGCGATAATTGTAACACTACCACTGCTCTTTAACATAATACTTGCGGTACCATCTAGATTATTAGTTATTTCTACTAATTCATCATTAGTACTATAGAAGATTAAGTCTTCTAAAAGCTTAGTGCTTCTTACTTCATTGATTACTTTTACTTTAATATTTTGATTAGCATCTTTTGTAAGTTGACCACCAACTAAATAAACATGATCTGATCCTTCTTTATTAAATCCTTGAGCAACACTCTTAATTAAGGTACTAGTTTCATCTTCACCAAGTTCCCAAATAATTGCTCCCGCAAGCCCGATTTCAAGGGCATATTGACATTTATAAAGAATACTTAATTCATTATCATAAGTAGTAAAAAATTTAGTTTGAGGACCAAATAAGAATGGTGCCTTAGCTGCTTCATCAAAACGATATAATCTAGTAGTACCTAGATCAGGGAAGAAACTTTCAATAATTGCAGAATATGCTTTATTCTTATATGATGTTTGGTATTGAGTAGTCTTAGCCATTCCTAATCCATCATTAGTAGTGCTACCAACGGCAATTGATTTGCCATAGAAAGCTGTACCTAAACAAATCTTATCTTTAGGAACTCCTTGAGATGTCCATAATTCTACTGTTTCTTCAATACTACAACCTTTTGAAGTACCAGATGGCGTAGCTGATGGATGCAATGCTGCATGATGAGAACCACAAGCAGGATTCTCTAAATCATAGCTCATCATATTGAAATAATCAAAATAATTAACAAGCTTAGACATTTCAAAATTACCAGCGCCCCATGAACCAGCAGGAATAGCGGCAGTAAGTAAGTAACCTTCACCTAAATTATTAAGTTCAGTTCTAATTTCAGCCATTAATAAAGTATAATTAACTTTATCAATAGCTAAACTTCTTCCACTATAAGAACCTGGATATTCCCAGTCAATATCAATGCCATCAAGATTATAGTCATTAACTACTTTCGCCATACTCAAAGCTAAGGTATGTCTTAGAGTTGGATCGTTAGCGCAATCACTAAATTGTTTTGTAGCTTCTCCATATCCTTGAATTGATAAACATACTCTAATACCATTTTCATGAGCTTTACTGATAACAGGACGCATCATATTAGTAACACTTGATAAATCAACTGATCCATTTTGACTTACATAGCCAAAAGAAATATCAAGAATATCAACTGTATTTAAAACATCATCACTATAACCTTTATAATACCAATAAGAAGTATAGCCAATTACTACTTTCCCTTTAACTAATTCATCTAATTGATATGATTTAACTAGAGCTTGCTTAGTAAAAGTCATTGATGTTTCATAATCTCCTCTCGCATAAATCTCTAGAGTGACTGTAACTAATGTATCAACTCTTTTAGGATTAACTACTCCATCACTACTAAGTAATTTAGAATCATCAGTTGACCAATAAAAATCTATTTCATCATTAACAGTAGGTAGATTTAAATTAGCACTAATGACATCAGGAATATATTCATCAATTAATCCGGTATAATCTACAGTTTCATAATTAGCATAGAGTGTAAAATCTTCGGTTACTGGTGTTTTAATATCAAAAACATTCTTACCTTCAATATCAGTTGACCAATGAGTAAAACGATATCCAAGGAGATATGGAGTATGTAAAGCATTAATTGTTGAATTACGATAAACATTTAATGGCTTAATTACGGTTCCTCCTTTAGTATCAAAGCTTACTACAAATTGTTTTTCATTAAATTTAGCATATAAAGTCATATCTTCTTCAATCTTTCGATCTTTTGATACAAAGCTAGTTCCTTTAAAACTAGGATCAGTATACCAACCAACAAAATTTAAATCTTGATAAGTAGGATTATCAAATTGACCAACAGGAGTTCCTTTAAGAATCTTTTCATTAATGGTTTGATCTTTAATTACTAATTTAATTTCTAAACATTCTTGTAAATCAGCATAAACATCAATATTATCATCCATTATCACATTATTTACTTTTTGACCATCTTTAAGCCATCCACCAAAGATTTGATGTTCAAGATTTAATTCTTTTAAAGTTACTTCTTCACCTTTCTTATATTCAACACTTTCTTCCTTATCTAAATAATGATAAGTAAGCTTTACGTTCTTCTTACAAGAACTACAACTTAAGATTAATAAAAATACTATAATTAATAAATATTTTTTCATAATAAATTA
>ONHH01000082.1 GCA_900317575.1 uncultured Bacillota bacterium
ATAATTAATTATCGGTCAAAGAAAATCTTTGACCGGTTTTTCAAATGGTGATTATATGGAAAGAATTAAAGAAATTGAACGTTCAATAATTAAAACTTATCGTAAAGAATTATGGGCACGTTTCGTTAAAGCAATCGATGAATATCAATTACTTAAACCAAATGATAAAGTATGTGTTTGTATTTCTGGTGGAAAAGATTCTATGCTCATGGCTAAATTATTTCAAGAATTACAAAGACATTCTGATTATGTATTTGATTTAGAATTTCTAGTTATGAATCCAGGCTATAATGAAAAAAACTTTGATTTAATTAAAAAGAATCTAGATATTTTAGGAATTAATGCTCATATCATTAAGACAGATATTTTTGAAATCGCAAACAATCAAGAAAAAAATCCTTGCTATTTATGCGCAAGGATGCGTAGAGGCTATTTATATAAAAATGCTCAAGATCTCGGTTGTAATAAAATTGCGTTAGGTCATCATTTTGATGATGTCATTGAAACAACCTTAATGAATATGCTTAATTCAGGTTCTTTCCAAACTATGCTACCTAAACTTAAAAGTACTAATTTTGATAATATGGAATTAATTAGACCAATGTATTTAATTAGAGAAAAAGATATTATTAAATGGGCTAAATATAATAATTTAGATTTTATACGTTGTGCATGTAAAATGACTGAAAAGATTCAAAATGATCCTGAAAGAAATGGTACTAGTCAAAGAGCAGTAACAAAGAAATTAATCCATGATTTAATTGATTATAATGAATTAGTAGAATTTAATATCTTTAAAGCCGCATGTAATGTTAATATGGATATGATTCTAGGCTATCGTAAAGATGGTATTGATCATTCATTCCTCGAAGAATATGATAAAAAAGATGATGAAGATAATTAATCTTCATCATTTTTTTTTAGATATTTCTTTTCTTCAAAATAAATCTTATCAACTGTTTTTAAATAGTTAATTCTAGGTTTAAATCCTGTTTCTACTAAATATCCATTCTCTTTAAAATATTCATAAGGAATACTTTTTCTTCCACCATTTAAAGCTTCATCATGCTTAATTGTTAGTAGTGGTGTTGGTAAGATATATATTTCATGAAGAGTAGAGAATTCGACAATAATAAAGGATATTCCCCCTAATTCATAAATATTCTCTAAATGTTTAATTTGATGTTCATAGATTCTTTCAAAAGAGAAATTTGATTCTTTACAAGACTTTGCTTCAAAATCGATATATGATTTACGATAGATTCCATTATAATCGGTAGTTGATGGAGTCTTATAATATGCTTCAGTAATTCTCGCTTTATTACGGGCAGGATAATCTACTTTAACGATTTGAACAGGAGTAGGTTTTTTATATATTGCCGCAATTCCTTTTTCTAAATAATATTCATTAGATTCATTAATTGCTGTTTCAAAGTCAATACCTAAACGACTTTTAGTAAGATTTCTTGCTTTTTTAGTTTGATTCTTTTCACCAATTTCTCGATATGATCCATCAGGATATTTTACAAGTGCCATAGCTTAATACCTTCTTAATTAATTATATTTTAGCAAATTATTGCTGATATATCAAGTATTTTATTGATAAAACAAAACTATTGACTTTATAAATAATGGATATTGTGATATAATAAAATATAATGAGATTATTTTTAAATAGGTGATGAAGATGATTAATGAAAAGAATAAAGCCTTAGGAATTCATCCATCGGTTATTCGTAATTTATATGAATACGCAAATAAAAGAAAAAAAGAAATCGGAGAAGATAAGGTATTTGATTATAGCTTAGGAAATCCTAGTAGTAAAACTCCTAAAGAAGTAAATGATATATTAATATCATTAATTAATGATGAAGAGAATGTTCATAGTTATACTTCATCTAATGGTTTAGAAGAAACTAGAATTGCAGTAAAAGAATATTTAGAAAAAACATATCATACTACTTTAAATGCTGATTATATCTTTATTACATCTGGGGCTGCTCCTGCTCTTTCGATAGCAGCTAATGCCTTAACTATAAGAGATAATCATGATGAAGCAATTGTATTTGCTCCTCATTTTCCAGATTATAGAGTATTTTGTGAGAATGCTGGTGCTAGTCTTGTTACAGTTCAACCTGATCCTAAGACCTTCTTACCAGATTTTAATGATTTCGAAAAGAAAATAAATGAACATACTAAATTTGTTATTTATAATTCCCCACTTAATCCTACAGGAGTTGTTTATAAAGAAGATACGATTCTTAGATTAACTTCTATTTTAAAGAAGAAAGAATTAGAATATAATCATCCAATCTATTTAATATCTGATGAACCATATCGTGAATTAATCTATGATGATATTAAATATCCATTTATTACTAATTATTATGATAATTCTATTGTGTGTTATTCTTTCTCTAAATGTTTATCATTACCTGGTGAAAGAATTGGATATTTAGTAGTTAATCCTAAATGTTATGATGCTGCTAGTCTATTTTACGCAATACGTGGTGCTGCTTGGAGTTTAGGATATATTTGTGCTCCATCATTATTCCAAAGAATGATACCTTTAACTTTAGGTTTAACAAGTGATTTAAATTATTATCGAATTAATCGTGATTTATTATATCAAAACCTAATTAAGATTGGTTATGATGTCATTTATCCAGATGGTGCATTCTATATCTTTGTTAAAGCCTTAGAACCTGACGCAATTCAATTCTCAGAAACTGCTAAGAAATTTGAATTAATCTTAGTTCCATCCGATAGCTTTGATTATCCTGGATATGTAAGACTTGCTTATTGTGTTAAAAAAGAAGTAATTGAAGCTTCCATTAAAGCTTTTAAACAATTATTTGATTATTATAAGGATAAATAATATGAGTGATAAATTAAATGAAGCCCGTAATAAAATTAATGTGATTGATCAACAAATGAAAGAATTATTCTTAAAAAGAATGGAAATTGTTGATGAAATTATTAAAGAAAAGAAAAGATTAAATTTACCAATCTATGATGAAACAAGAGAAAAAGAAGTAATTAAGAAAAATAGTGAAGATATTGATGATGAATTATTAAAGACTTGCTACATCAATTTCTTAATATCTTTAATGAATGAAAGTAAAAAATATCAAAAAGAAAAGCTTAATTAAAGGAGTATATCCATGATTATAACCGTCAATTTAAAGCCAAGTTATAATATTATTATTGAAAAGAATGCTTTAGACAATATTGATCGCTATATTGATATTAATCGTAAAGTACTCATTGTTACAGATAATGGTGTACCAACGGAATATGTTAATAAAGTATATTCGAAGATTGAAGATGCTTATACCTTTGTTATCGAACAAGGAGAAAAATCTAAAAATATCGAGAATTATGAAAAGATTCTAAAATTCTTAGTGGAAAAGAAATTCACTAGAACTGATTGTATTATTGGTTTAGGTGGAGGAGTCGTAGGAGATCTAGCAGGGTTTGTTGCGTCAACATTTATGCGTGGTATTGATTTTTATAATCTTCCAACAACCCTTCTTGCACAAGTTGATTCATCAATTGGTGGTAAAACTGGTATCAATTATGAAGGAATCAAGAATATTGTAGGATCATTCTATCAACCTAAAAAAGTTATTATTGATCCAATGACTCTTAATACTCTAGATAAACGATTATATAATGAAGGAATTGCAGAAGTAATTAAGATGACGTTATTATTCAATAAAGATTTCTTTAATCGCTTGCTTAATGAAAAATTAGATAATGAAACTATTATCTATGAAGCATTAATGATTAAAAAAGATATTGTTGAACAAGATGAAAAAGAAGCAGGAATTAGAAGATATTTAAATTTCGGTCATACAATTGGTCATGCGGTAGAAAGTCTTAATCGTGGTAAAATCTATCATGGTGAAGCAGTAAGTATTGGTATGATGTATATGGTAAGTGATGAAGTAAAACCAGTATTAAAAGAATTACTTGATCGATATAAATTACCTACATTTACTAAGCTTAAAGCTGATGATATTATTGAAGTAATTAGACATGATAAAAAAGCTCAAGGTGATTTAATTCATATCATCTATTGTAATCATATTGGTGAAGGAAATGATTATATCATGCCTATTGATGATTTAAGAAAATATTTAAATTAATAAAGGAGGGCGTTAATATGAAAAATTCCCTTGGTACAAATGTTATTTTAACCCTTTTTGGTGAATCTCATGGTAAAGCAATAGGAGCAGTGCTTGATGGTCTTACTCCTGGAATTAAGGTAGATGAAGAAAAAATCAAAAATCTCTTAAATAAAAGAAGACCTAATGAAAAAATTGACACTTCAAGAATTGAAGAAGATAAATTTGAAATTCTAAGTGGTGTCTATAATGGTTATACTACTGGTACTCCTATTTGTATTGTTATTCCTAATAAAGAGAATAATAGTAATGATTATGAGGCTTGGCGTGGTAAAGCTAGAAGTGGTCATGCTGATTACACCGGATATCTAAAATATCATGGATTTGAAGATTATCGAGGTGGTGGTCATTTCTCTGGTCGTCTTACTGCCGCAATCGTAGCCGCTGGAAGCATTGCGCTTGCAGCATTAGAAAATAAAAATATATATGTTGCTAGTCATATCAAAGAATGTGGTAGAATTATTGATTCTGATTTTAAAGGAAGCATTGATGAAATAGAAAACTTAAAAGATCATCTAACTTTAGATAATTTAGATGAGTTAATCAATCAAGAAGTTCTTAAAATTAGAGAACAAGGTGATTCAATTGGGGGAATCATTCAAACTATGATTTATAATCTCCCTAGTGGTGTTGGTGAACCAGTATTTGATTCTTTGGAATCTTTAATTAGTCACGCATTATTTAGTATTGGTGGTATTAAAGGTATAGAATTTGGTGATGGCTTTAAGATGGCTTCAAGATTAGGTAGTGAAGTAATTGATGAATTCCATTATAATAATGGTAAAGTAGTTTCAGAAACTAATCATAATGGGGGAATTAATGGTGGTATTAGTAATGGTCTTCCAATCATCTTTAATACAGCTATTAAACCAACATCATCCATCTTTAAAGAAATTAATACAATTGATTTTATTAAAGAAGAAAACGCAACATTAAAATTAACTGGTCGTCATGATCCAGCTATTGTTAGAAGAGTTGGATTAGTTATTACTAGCTTAGTTGCGGTAGTCTTATGTGATATTTTAGAAGGAAGATTTGGTACTGATTATTTTAGATAGGAGTTCCTATGGAATATGGATTAATTGGTGAAAAGCTAGGACATAGTTTTTCCAAAACAATACATGAAAAATTAGCATCTTATATATATGAAATCTGTGAATTAAAGCCTAATGAATTAGATTCTTTCTTTAAAGAAAAAAGCTTTAAGAGCATTAATGTAACAATTCCTTATAAAGAAACAGTTATTAAATATTTAGATGAATTAGATGAATCAGCTAAACTAGTAGGTGCTGTTAATACAATTGTTAATAATGATGGTCATTTAATTGGCTATAATACAGATTATTTAGGACTTAATTATTTAGTTAAGAAATTAGGATTAAATTTAGAAAATAAGAAAGTCTTAATATTAGGTGCTGGTGGTGCAAGTAAAGCATGTTATGCAGTATGTAAGATGAATGGTGCATCACAAATCTTAAAATCAGATTTTAATCATCTTGATGGTGTCATCAGCTTTGATGAAATTAGTGATCATCTAGATGTTGATTTTATCTTTAACGCAACACCAGTAGGAATGTATCCTAAAAATGATGGTAAATTAATTGATTTAGATAAATTTTCTAATCTAGTTGGTTTTATTGATTGTATCTATAATCCCTTATCTACTAATTTAGTATTAGATGCTAGAAGCTTAAATATTCCTTCAATGGGTGGCTTATATATGCTAGTTGCTCAAGCATATTTTGCGGTTGAATTCTTTTTGAGAAAGAAATTAGATATATCATTAATTGATAAAATCTATAAAGAATTAGTAAAAGAAAAAGATAATATTGTTTTAATAGGAATGCCATCCTGTGGTAAATCGACAATTGGTGAATTATTGAGTAAAAAATTAAAGAAACAATATGTGGATATTGATCTATTAATTGAAGAAAAAATTAATTCATCGATTAAAGATTATATTGATAAAAATGGTGAAGATAGCTTTAGAAATATTGAAGAAGAAGTAGTTAAAGATATTTCTAAATTAAACAATCAAATCATATCTTGTGGTGGTGGCGTAATAAAAAGAAAGATTAATATCAATAATTTAAAACAAAATGGTAAAATTTATTTTATTGATCGATCTTTAGAATTGCTTACTCCTACTGCGACTCGTCCATTATCAAATGATTTAAATAAATTAAAGAAATTATATGAAGAACGCTATCCTATTTATTTAGATGATTCTGATTATCATATCGATAATAATCAAGAAATAGAAGATGCAGTAAATAAAATAATTGAGGTATATAAGAATGAAAATCCTAGTTATTAATGGTCCTAATCTTAATATGTTAGGAATTAGAGAAAAAGAAATTTATGGTAATGATAATTATGAATCATTATGTAAAATGATTAATGATTATGCAGAAGAAAAGAAGATCGATGTTGAAATATACCAATCTAATCATGAAGGATGTTTAATTGATAAAATCCAAGATGCTTATTTCAAACATGTAGATGGTTTAATTATCAATGCAGGTGGTTATACTCATACTAGTATTGCGTTAATGGATGCAATAAAAGCAGTTAATATTCCCTGTGTAGAAGTACATATTACGGATATTAATAGTAGAGAAGACTATCGTAAAATTAGTTATATAGAAAAAGTTAGTAAGAAGAGGATAATCGGTAAAGGATTAAAAGGTTATTTAGAAGCTATTGATTATTTCTTAAAATAAGGAGGTGGAGACGATGGACTTAAAGATTTATAAATCAAATTTAGTAGGAAAAATAGTAGTTCCTGCATCTAAAAGCTATGCCCATCGTTTGTTAATTGCTTCATTTTTATCCAAAAAGAAAATAACAATCAATAATATCAATGAATCTAATGACATTATGGCTACTTTATCAATTCTTAAATCATTAGGACTAGTATATAAATATCAAGATAATAGCCTTAATTTTATGGATTATACTACTTCTAATTCTGATATCTTTGATGCAGGAGAAAGTGGTAGTACCTTACGTTTTATGATTCCAATATTAATGCTATATGGAAAGAAAGTAATTATTCAAGGAACTAAGAAATTATTCTCTCGTGGACTTGATGCTTATTTAAATATCTTTAAAGATTTTAATTATCATTACGAATTAGATGATACGCAAATAATCTTATTTGATCAATTGAGAAGTGGTAATTATCAATTAGATGTAACTAAGAGTAGTCAATATTTAACAGGATTACTTATGAGTTTACCTTTAGTTGATGGTGATAGTACGATTAATTTTATTGGTAAATTAAGTAGTGTTGATTATATTAAAATTACTTTAGATGTTTTAGATCAATTTAATATTAAATATCAATTATTAGATAATGGTATTTTTATTAAAGGTAATCAAAAATATCAAATAGATCAAGAAATCATTAATGTTGAAGGTGATTATTCTAATGCTGCTTTTCTTGATGCCTATAATTATCTAGATGGTAATAAGATAACTTTATTAGGTTTAAATAATAATAGTCTTCAAGGAGATATTAGATATCTTGATTATTTTAAAGAATTATCTAGAAATAATTCATTAATTGATTTAGAAAATAATATTGATTTAGGGCCAGTATTATTCTCATTTGCGGCAATGTTTAATGGAGGAAGATTTATTAACATTAAACGATTAAGAATTAAAGAAAGTAATCGAATTGATGATATGTTAATGGAACTTAGTAAATTCGGTGTAACATATGAATTAAAGGATAATGAATTAATTATTCATAAAAATCCATTACATCAACCATCATCAATAATTGATCCGCATAATGATCATCGAATTGCGATGAGCTTAACTATTCTTTTAAGTAGATTTGAAGGGATATTGATAAATTCTGAATGTGTTGATAAGAGCTATCCAAATTATTTTAAAGATTTAATTAGTATTGGATTAAAGGTGGAACAATGTTAGATAAGAATAAAAAGATATTAATAGTTGGTCTTGGCCTTATTGGTGGATCTTATGCGGAAGGCTTAACTAATAATGGATATTATGTAGGATGTATTACGAGAAGTGCATCATCAATTGAATATGCGCTTGATAAGGGAATTATTAAAGAAGGTACAACGGAAATTAAAGAAGAGATGATTAAAAAATATGATTTAATTATCTTTGCGTTATACCCTAAGGTATTCATTAATTGGTTAGAAAATTACCAATCCTTTATTAAAGAAGGAGCTATTATTACTGATGTAACAGGAGTAAAAGAAAGTGTCGTAACTAAGATTAATTCTTTCTTAAGAAAAGATATTGATTTTGTTCCGCATCATCCAATGGCTGGAAAAGAAACCTATGGTGTTAAGAACAGTGATGCAGCTATCTTTAAGAAAGCTAATTTTATTATCTGTTATAATGATAATAAACAAGAAAGTATCGACGCTATCGAATCTATTGGTAGAATCTTAGAATTTAGAAGAATCTCATATCTAACTTTAAAAGAACATGATGAGATGATTGGTTTCTTATCTCAACTTACTCATTGTATTGCGGTTGTATTAATGAATGCTAAAGATAGTGAGAAATTAGTTGATTATACTGGAGATTCTTTTAGAGATTTAACGAGAATCGCTAAAATTAATGAAGAAATGTGGACTGAATTATTTCTTTTAAATAAAGTTGCTTTATTAAAAGAAATGGATAGTTTTATTAATGAATTTATGAAATTAAGAAATGCAATTCAAAATGATGATGAAGAAGCAATTAAAGAGATGATGAAATTGTCTACTCTTCGTCGTAGTTATTTTGATAAATAGAGGTAATAATTATGAATATGGATTTTAAAAGGAAATTACCAATTCCTCAAGAAATAAAGGAAATGTTTCCTATTAGTGAAGCAGGTATTAAAGCAAAACAAAAGAATGATTTAGATATTCAAAATATCTTTTTAGGTAAATCTGATAAATTCTTATTAGTTATTGGTCCTTGTTCTGCTGATCGTGAAGATGCGGTAATTGAATATATTAATCGTTTAAGAGTCTTACAAGATAAAGTCTATGAAAAGATTATTATTGTTCCAAGAATTTATACGAATAAACCAAGAACTACTGGTGAAGGATATAAAGGAATGTTACATCAACCTAATCCTTTA
>ONHH01000140.1 GCA_900317575.1 uncultured Bacillota bacterium
CTTCCATCTACAGTTAATGATAAATCGGTTATGCCACAATAGCATCTCTTTTCATTAGCTAGGGTCTTTCCATGTCTAATCAAATATAATTTCATTATTTTAAAGTCTCCTTAATACCAGCAGTAATTCTAATTACATGATCAGCATGAGCTACTAGGATTTGAAGTAAATGACCAGCTTCTTCACGATATTTTCTTAAATTACTATCAACTGGAACAACTGATGAAAATACATCTTCAAATATAATAATCTTATTCTTTAATTTATCCATATCAAGATCTTTTTTATATAGAACTACTCTTTCAAAATGATAAAGAACTCGATAATTATCAATATTATAATTATTTGTCACATCAAGAATATCATCTTCACTCAATTGATAATTGAATTTAACAAACTCTTTTTTTCCTTGATTACTTCCACCAATAATTATTATCATAGAAATACTCCAATCACAATTAAACTGATTAACGAAACTAATTCACTAACTGTTAACGCATAGCCTGATACATCACCATTAATACCACCAAAATTAAGATATGATCGTAAATGACAATATAAATTCATTAAAATAAGAACAATTAAAGATAAAGATACAAGTCCTACCGCAAAATAAGCTAATACTAAGATTCCTAATAAGAAAACAATAAAATAAATAATTTTAAATGTTTTAAATTTCCTATTTTCTTCTTTAGCATACTCAGATGTTCTAATTTTATCAAAGAAACATAAGAATAATCCCGATAAGATTCTTGATGCAATAGGAATAAAGATTAGAATTAAATAATCAACATTTAAACAGCTAAATGTTACATAAGTTGCAAGAATAACAATTATACCATAACTCACCGCAAAGCTTCCAACATGGGGATCTTTTAAGATTTTAATCTTTTCTTCTTTACTGCGGTATGATTTACTTGCATCAATGACATCTAAGAAACCATCAAAATGCATAAATCCCGTAATTAAAAAAGGAAAAAGGGCCATTCCTAACGCAATAATCTCTTTGGGAAGAGGAGTGGAAGATAGGATTGCGTAAGCGCCATACCACAAACCACCAATGATTGCGCCAACAAGTGGTAGCATAATAATCATATAATCTTTAGCTTCTTCATCCCATTTTTTAATTAATGGAGGAATTCTTGTAAACATCGATAGGCACATAAAGAAACTAATAAAAAGTTTTTTGATGGTGCCTTCTTTTTTTCTTTCTTGTTCCATAATTCTATCCTTTTATTTTTTTAACTAGAGTTCCTTGAATTCTTATTACTTCATCACACATCTTTGCGAGTTTTTGATGAAGATTTCCAAGTACATATAAATATGTTTTCGTATAAGCTGTAAAACTATCATTTATTGATTCAATATTAGAAAAAATATCATCACTAATAATCACAATATCTTGATATTTTTTAAATAATTTGGTGAAATCATCAATTATTTTATCAATTAATTCATTAAATAATTCATTTTGATAATCAACAATCTTTTTATCTTGTTCAAATTGATACATTTCATTTAAAACAAGAGATGTTAGACTATCAATAAAGATTGCTCCATCACTTACATTAATATTCGATATATTATATGGAATTTCTAGAGTAATAAAACCTCTATTGATTCTTCGCATCTTATGATTATTAATTCTTTGATTATCTTCTTCATCAAAAGGAATCATTGTTGCAATATAATAATGCTTAGGATTAAGTGAGCAAACTAATTCTTCTCCATATTCAGATTTACCAGATGATGCTCCACCAATAATTAATGTTTTCATAATTTAATCTTTCTTTATTTGATAATGATCAAGATCATTAATCTTTTCAATATAATCATCATTGATTTTAGCTTCTTCAAAACTAGCCATATCATTTTGAATAGCGCAAGCTGCTTTTACAATTTGCATTGCAAGTGGACATCCACTTCCCTCACCTAAACGCATATCAAGATCTAATAGAGGAGTTAGCCCTAGTTCTTTACAAGCTTTAAGATAGCCAATTTCATAAGATTTATGACTAGCAAGCATATAAGATGCTGCTTTTTTATTAAATTTACTTGCGGCAAGGGCAGCTGCTA
>ONHH01000051.1 GCA_900317575.1 uncultured Bacillota bacterium
CCTCAAGAAAAGAAACATAAAAAGATTTATAAACCATTTGTTAATAATAAAAAAGGAAATAAAAAGAAAAGTGAAAGAAAATAATATCGTTATTAATGATCTATTAGGCTACGAAGGATTAAAAATATGTCAAAGACCTGACATGTTTAATTTCTCTTTAGATTCAACAATCCTTGCCTATTATGTAAGAATCAATAAAACGACAAAAAAGATAATTGATTTAGGATGTGGCAATGGCTACATCCCCATCTTTTTAACAATGAGAACTAATGCTCATATTGATGGAGTAGATATTCAAAAAGAAGCATGTGATCTAGCTAATAAAAGCATTGAAATTAATAAATTAGAAGATCAGATTACCATTTATAATGAAGATTTAAAAACTATTCATCAAACTCTAGGTGTTGCAACATATGATGTTGTAACATCTAATCCTCCTTATTTTATATATAAAGAATCATCATTAATTAATGATTCTATATATAAAGTAATTGCTCGTCATGAAATAAAAGTAACTTTAGATGAAGTTATTCATGCCGCAAAAATCCTTTTAAAGGATGGAGGAATCTTTGCAATGGTACACAGAGCAGAACGTCTACTTGATATTTTAGATAGTTTAAGAAAGAATGGCTTTGAAGCTAAGCGTCTCTTATTTATCTATCCTAAAACTAATTCAACTGAAGCCTTAGGTATCTTTATTGAATCAATTAAATCAAATAAAAAAGGTGGATTAAAAATCCTACCACCAATTTATGTCTATGATAATGATAATAATTACACCAAAGACATCTTAAAAATATTTAATTATAATAAGGAAGAACAATGTTAACAAGACAAAAATCATTTCAAAATGATAATCCTAAATTATATCTAGTAGGTACTCCTATTGGTAATTATGATGATATGACTTTTAGAGCAGTCGATACTTTAAAAAATGTTGATATTATTTATTGTGAAGATACTAGAATATCATCAATGCTATTAAAACATTTTAATATATCTACTAAATTAAAAAGCTATAATGTCGTAACTGAAAACAATCTTACTCAAGGCTTAATTGAAGAAATCAAGAATGGAAAAAACGTTGCGGTAATAAGTGATGCTGGCCTTCCATCAATATCTGATCCTGGATATCTTGCGGCAGTAAATGCCGTAAAAGAAGGAATTGATGTTATTGTTATTCCTGGAGTATCGGCTTCTCTTACCGCCTTAGTTGGCAGTTCATTAACCACTAATAGCTTTACCTTTTATGGCTTCTTAAATAGTAAAAAGAATCAAAGAATTAAAGAATTAGAATTATTAAAAGATATATCTAATACTTTAATTATCTATGAAGCACCACATCGTATTAAAGACACATTAACTGATTTATTAAGTATTTTTGGTAATAGATATATATGTCTTGCTCGTGAATTAACCAAGAAATATGAAGAATATTTAAGAGGTAATATTTCTGATATTCTTGAAATAGTAGATGAGCTAAAAGGTGAAATGGTCCTAATAATTGAAGGAAAAAAGATTGATGAAATCACTCTTAAACTCAACGAATTATCTTTAGAAGATCATTACAATTATTATCTAAATTTAACTAATGATCCTAAATTATCATACAAGAAAGTAGCTAATGATTTAGGAATTTCTAAATCAATAGTTTACAATAAATTAAACAAGAAATAGGAAATATTTAATTATTAAAAAATAATAATTAATACTTATTATAATCTAATTCAAGTTATTTTTTAAAGACATACCAAACAATATGCTATAATAATAACACCTAACTAATAAATAAAAAAGGAGGGCATATGCGAAAATTTCTCTATTCATTAATGCTAATATGTGGAATAATTGGAATATTATCATTATTATATTTTCCAATCTTTAAATTTAATGATGAAAAAATTAAAACTAATTATGATGAATATGCACTACTTACAACTGATAATAACTATTATACTTTAAAACAAGATGCTTTATTTAATCAAATGGATAAAGATAAACAGAAAGAAGCACGTACTTATGCTAAATTATCTTTAACAGAAATGCATGCGATAATAACAGCTGATAAAACTACTCTTTATAATATCTATGATTATCAAGTACTAAATACTATTTATCTAGAACGGCATCCATCAGCAACACCTAAATTAAATAAAGACAGTTCTAAAGACGCAAAAGACTTAATGGAATCGATTATTATTGAAGATATGGGTAAAGATAATTTCTTAGAAAAGAAAGAATTACATCTTTCATCTACTTTAAATTCTTTAGAAAAGAAACTATATTGTGATATTCTAGATGCAAATTCTGTAAATTATGATTCAGCTACTGATGAAGAAATAAAGAATGCCGCAATAAGCATTGCAGTAAGAGAATCAAAAGATATGATATTAGATGATTTATTCTTACAATATACAGGAGTAGATTCTGTATCTAGATCAGAAATTGCGGAAGATATTGATAAAAATGGATTCAAAGCCTTATCTTTAATCGATACATATAAGAAAGTAATCCTAATTGATAAAGCAGTATGGAATCAAGAAGAATATAAAGATCTATCATTCTTCAAAAAGATTAAAGCTGTTCAACAAAATCCTAATTTCTATAATCCTCTCCCTTTATTAATTATCTCATTAGGATTATTATTCTTACTTTTAACATCAATTAGATATATCTTCAAAGGCTTAAAAGGTATTCGAGGAAGAAAATATCCTAGAGCCTTTATATCAAGTTTATTAATGGCAGCATTAAGTTTATTAATTATTTTAATGTCAGTTCTTATTAAAGATTCATTCTATTTACGATATCATTCATCAGCTTTTACTAGATTATATGATTTAATTAGAATGGCAGACTTTGGTTTATTGTTCTATATTTACGCAATTATCTTTATTTATGGAACCTTTGTAAGTATCATTGGTAGATTCTTTAAATATGGCAAAAAATTAGAACCTAAAGAAGATAAACATATTGATAATTAATACCTATCACTGATAGGTATTTTTTTATTATGAACAAGTAAAAATTGGCTATTGAAAGATAAAATAATCATTTTTTAAAACTAAAGTAAGAGGTAAGAAATTATTATTTAGAGTAAAAGATATGTAAAGAATTTAAGAATAATTATAAATTAGTTTATATTTCTTTTAAAAAAAACAAAAATATGATATAATTATTAATGTAAAAATAAATAGGAGGAATTATTTATTATGTCTGAAAAAGTTTTCCAATCAATGGATGGAAACCAAGCCGCTGCTTGGAATGCATATGCATTTACTGAAGTAGCCGGCATTTATCCAATTACTCCGTCATCTCCAATGGCAGAATATTTGGAAGAATGGGCATCAAAAGGAAAGAAAAATCTTTTTGGTATGCCTGTTAAAGTAGTTGAAATGCAATCAGAAGCAGGTGCTGTAGGTAGCGTTCATGGTTCTCTACAAGCAGGTGCATTAACTACTACATTTACTGCTTCACAAGGATTATTATTAAAAATTCCTAACATGTATAAGATTGCAGGTGAATTATTACCAGGTGTTATTCATGTTGCAGCTCGTAGTTTAGCAGCTCAAAGCTTATCAATCTTTGGTGATCATCAAGATGTTATGGCATGCCGTCAAACTGGTTTTGCGATGCTTGCTACATCATCAGTTCAAGAAGTAATGGATTTAGCTGGCGTAGCTCATCTTGCAGCTATTAAGACTAGTGTTCCATTTATGCACTTCTTTGATGGATTCAGAACTTCTCATGAAATTCAAAAAGTAGAAGTAATAGATTATTCAGTTTATGAAAAATTACTTGATAAAGATGCAGTTGAAGCATTCCGTAAACGTGCATTAACATTTGAACATCCAGTAACTCGTGGTACTGCTCAAAATGATGACGTATATTTCCAAACTAGAGAAGCTTCTAATAAATTCTATACTCAAGTTCCTGATGTAGTTAATGATTACATGAAGAAGATTAGTGAAGTAACTGGTCGTCATTATGCTCCATTTGTATATTATGGTGCTCCTGATGCAACTGATGTTGTTATCGCAATGGGTTCTGTATGTGATACATTAAAACAAGTAGTAGATTATTTAAATGGTAAAGGAAAGAAAGTTGGATGTATTAATGTTCATCTATATCGTCCTTTCTCTACTAAATATTTCTTTGATGTATTACCTGCAACAGTTAAGAGAATTGCTGTTCTAGATCGTACTAAAGAACCTGGTTCAGAAGGTGAACCACTATATTTAGATGTATGTGCTGCATTTAATGGTAAGAAAGCTCCATTTATCATTGGTGGTAGATTTGGTTTATCTTCAAAAGATACAACTCCTGCTCAAATGATTGCAGTATACAGTCACTTAGCTAAGAAAGGCTGGAATGGCTTTACTGTAGGTATTGATGATGATGTAACACATCTATCAATTCCAGTAGGTAAAGAAGTTAAATTACTAGCTCGCGCAACAGAACTTGTATTCTGGGGCTTAGGTAGTGATGGTACAGTAGGTGCTAATAAGAATACTATTAAGATTATTGGTGATAATACTGATCAATATGCTCAAGCATATTTTGCATATGACTCAAAGAAGAGTGGTGGTGTAACAAGAAGCCACTTAAGATTTGGTCCAGATCCAGTTAATGCTCCATATCTAGTATCAATGGCTGATTTCGTATCATGTTCTCTAGAAGCTTATGTTGGTAAATATGATATGTTATCTGCTCTTAAAGATGGTGGAACATTCTTACTTAATACTGTTCATTCTAAGAAAGAAATTGAAGAACATCTTCCAAATTCATTCAAGAAACAACTTGCAGAAAAACATGCTAAATTCTATATTATTGATGCAGTAAATCTAGCTCGTAAGATTGGTTTAGGTGGAAGAACTAATACAATTCTTCAATCAGCATTCTTCAAATTAAATGAACAAATCATGCCATATGAAACAGCAGTTGATCTAATGAAGAAATATGCATTTAAAGCATATTCAAAGAAAGGTCAAGATGTAGTTGAACTTAACTACAAAGCTATTGAAATTGGTGGCTCTAAACTTGTTGAAGTAAAAGTTAAACCAGCATGGAAGAAATTAGAAGTTGAAGAAGTTAAAGTTGATGAATCTCGTCCATATTTCGTAAGAACAATCGCTGATCCAGTTAATGCTGTTAAAGGTTATAATCTTCCAGTATCTGCATTTAATGGTTATGAAGATGGTACTCAACCAGCAGGAACAGCTGCATATGAAAAGAGAGGTACTGCTAACTTCGTTCCTGAATGGGATAAGAATGCATGTATTCAATGTAATCAATGTTCATTTGCATGTCCACATGCAGTAATCAGACCATTCCTTGCAACAGCTGATGAAATGGCTAAAGCTCCAGCTGGAACTGAAACTCTACCAGCTATGGGTAAAGGCTTTGAAGGCTTAACATTCTCAATGCAAATTTCTACTCTTGACTGTACAGGTTGTGGTGTCTGCGTAAATCAATGTCCTGGTAAGAAAGATAAAGATGGTAACCAAGTTAAAGCATTAAAACTTGTTCCAATCGAAGAAGCAATCAATTCTGGTCAAGCAGAAAGAGCTCGTTATTTCTTCAATGAAGTATCTTATAAAGATAATTTAGTTGATAAGATGGCTAATGCTAAGAATTCACAATTTGCTCAACCATTATTCGAATTCTCAGGTGCTTGTGCTGGATGTGGTGAAACTCCATATGTTAAATTAATTTCTCAATTATTTGGTGATCATATGGTAGTTGCTAACGCAACAGGATGTTCATCAATCTATTCTGGTTCATTCCCATCATCTCCATATACTGTAAATAAAGATGGTAGAGGACCAGCTTGGGCTAATTCATTATTCGAAGACAATGCGGAATTTGGTTTTGGTATGCTTGCTGGTGATACAGCTCTAAGAGATCAAATCGCAACTCTTATGGAAGAATTATTAGCAGAAGGCAAGACTGGTAGAATGGCAGAATTATTCAAAGAATGGTTAGAAAACCGTCAAAGCTTTGAAGTAACAAGAAAAGTAGCAAATGAATTATTACCATTACTAGAAAAAGATAAAGATGAAAAAGCTAAGAGAATCTTATCACTTAAAGATCACCTAGTTAAGAGAAGTCAATGGGTTATCGGTGGTGATGGATGGGCTTATGATATCGGTTATGGTGGTCTTGACCATGTAATCGCTAATCAAGAAGATATCAACATTCTAGTTATCGATACTGAAGTATATTCTAATACTGGTGGTCAATCTTCTAAAGCATCTCCTACTGCATCTATTGCAAAATTCACTGCAAGTGGTAAGAATGGTAAGAAGAAAGACTTAGCTGCTATCGCAATGTCATATGGTCATGTATATGTAGCATATATTGCTCATGGTGCTAGCCAAGCTCAAATGTTAAAAGCATTAAGAGAAGCTGAAAGCTATCCAGGACCATCAATTGTTATTGCTTATGCTCCATGTATTAACCATGGTGTTAAGAAGGGTATGGGTAAATCTCAAGTTGAAGCAAAACTTGCAGTTGAATGTGGTTATTGGACACTACTTAGATTTGATCCAAGACTTGCAGCAGAAGGTAAGAACCCACTTCAAATCGATTCTAAAGAACCAGATTGGGATAAATATGATGAATATCTAATGGGTGAAACTCGTTATGCTCAATTAAAGAGTATCAATCCTAGTAAAGCTGAAGAATTATTAAGGATTAATAAAGAAGAAGCTCAGAGAAGATATTCAATGTATCAAAGATACCTTTCAATGGATTATTCAAAATAAAGACATAATAAATAGATAGAGAATAACCACTTTTATAAGTGGTTATTTTCTAAAAAAGGACTCCTATGAAAAAATTAATATATATATTATTACTATCTTTTTTAATTTTAACTACATCATGTCTTCCAAATAAAGCCGAAACTGTAAAAGATAAAATGAAAAAAGATGGTTATACAGTAGAAATCTATACTAAAGATAAATTTAATTTAGATATGATGGAAAAAGATTTTGGCTATACTAATTTAAATACTGTCATTAATGTCTTTAAATTCACAGAAGAAAGAATTGATGAATATGTCAATATCCTAATCTTTGATAATAAAGAATCAGCTAAGGCTGCATACAATAAAATCAATGAACAAAAGAACAATGGAGAAATCAAAGATCAGACCCTAGAAGAAATAAAAATTAAAGGTACTTGGGTCTATTATGGAACTAAATCAACAATTAAAAAATTAGAGAAATAATACATTTTAAAAATAATGTAATAATATAGAGTTTATAATTTGAAAAATATTTATTTATTTGCTAGAATAGTTATATAAAAGAAAAGGAGGAATTTCAAATGAAAAAATTTGCTAGAATATTTGCAGTAGTAATGTTATTCGTTGCAGTTCTTGCAGTAGCTTCATGTGCACCTAAAGATGGCGCAGCTGCTAAAGAAAAACTTGACAAAAAAGGTTATTCAACAGTTGTTGATACTTCAGTTCAACCTGCAGCTTATAAATTATTATTTGGCGTTAATGTAAATGCAGTTGTTACAGCTACTAAACAAGTAGAAAACAAAGATGGTGAAAAAGAAACTATCGCTGTTTATGCTGTATTATTTGCTGACAAAGCAGACGCAAAAGCTTCTATCAGTAAAATGAAAGAAGAAGCTAAAAAGAATGGAGAAAACACAGAAGTTAAACAAGCTGGAAAGTGGCTATATTATGGCGACGCTAAAGCTATGAAGGACTTTGCTTAATCTTTATATCTTTTAAAAAAGACTTTACACTTTATGTGTAAAGTTTTTATTTTGCTTAATAAGCCATAATTTGCTATAATATTTAATGAAGGTATTAAATTATGAAGAAACTATTTAAATATTTATCGATTATATTTATATTCATCTTATTATTTATAACTAGTAGTTGTTCTAAACCATCACTAGATAATTTTAATAAAATTAAAGTTGGTCAAAATTATGATAAAGTCATTAAATTATTAGGTGAAGAAGAAGATCGAGAAGAATTCTCAGATAATTCTAGCGATTATATAATTCTCTATTGGTTTAAAGGCAATGTTAAAACTCAAGAAGAAGCTCAAAGCCTCTATAATAAATTTAATATAGCTACTGTTTATTATTGTGTAATCTTAACTAGTTATAATGATAATAATTTTACTATTAAGGCTAAAGATGATATAATTACTGGATCATGGGGTGTAGATTAATGAAGAAGATATATATATTATTTAGTCTTTTAGTGCTAATATTAATTACATCATCATGTAGTAAGATAAAGAAACATAATTGTGAAAGAGTAATTGCAGGCGATATTAATACAGGAAGCCTATATTCAGAACTTGTAGATTTCTTTGGTGAACCTAATGAAAGATATTTCCTTTCACCTGATGTAAATCACAATACATATGTTTGGTTTGATACTAATAAAGGATATGATGAATCACTAGAAATAGCTAAAAATAAGAAAGTATATTATCTTGCGGTAGTAACTAATCTTAATTCTAGTAAAGTAGTCTATGTTCAAGGGAAGATGCATGGCTATTTAACTGGCGATACTAATTTTAAGGAGATTCCACTATATGTCTAAATTTAGTAATAATTATCAACAAGATTATAAAAGAAATCGTCCTCAAAAATTACCAGCTATTTTAAATACTATTCTTTCATCAATTGTAATAATAATAATTATTCTATTAAAGATCTTTACTGATCATGTATCATGGTATTTATTCTTTGCATTTTTAATTGTACTAATTCTCTTCCCAATTGCATCTTGGTATAATTTCTATTTCTCAAGAATTCAAAAGACGAAAATCTTAAAGAATTATGAAACAGAAGACCAATTAATTACTGAATATGTCAATCATTTATCTAAATATGAAACATTTAATAAAGATAAAGGAAGAAATATTGAATTTAAAATAGAAGATTTATTAGATGATCTTCCTAAATATGAATATAATTTAGAAAAATCAAGCTTTGGCTTTCCAGATTCAAAAATGGCCATTGTCTCTATTGGTATAGGTTTTACATCTTTATTAATTGATCCAAATAATAATATGGTTGTTGGTTTAACAGGCCTAGCTGCTAGATCAATCTTTGTTAATAAAAGACTTAAATTTAATAAAGAACAATACCTTAATAAAAAAAGAATATATATAACACCAATCAATTTTAGCTTTAAAGAAAAGATTAATTATCAAGCTATGCCATATGCTGATACTTATTATGATAAAAAGAGTGGTATGATATGTATTGGTGAAAGAAAGATCTATGATATTGATGATGTATATCAATTTATGGATGGAGCATATTTAGTATTAAGAGATGGAAAATTAGTTTCATTATGGATTCAAATTGATAAAGGGATTTCTTTATATTAATTATTTAATCTCATCATTTATTAAATGATGAGATTTTTAATATATCTAGTTTATCTTTTTACTTAAAAAACCTTGACAAAAATGGTATAATATATATTAGAGGGAAAAATGAATAATATGAAAAGATTTTTATTATTTTTATTAATAGGTATATTATTATTCACAGTATCTAGTTGTGGTAAAGATAATTATCACTTTATCAGTCTAAAATATGATTTCTATTTAAATACTACTAGTTATGTCTATCTTGAATATAATTCAAAAGATACTAAGAAAGAAGATATCATTAAAGATGTGGATAATGATATTAAAAATATCTTAATAAGAATGGAAAATCAATTCTCTCCATCAAAAGATTCAACATTAAAGAACTTAAATCAAAATAAAGAATTAATATGTGATGATGAATTCATTGATGTATTAAATAAATCGATTGAGATATCAAATAATTATTCCGTCTTTGATGTATCGATTGGTGCATTAACTAATATTTGGAATATATCTAATCAAGCTGAATATTGCTACATCAATGATAGTTGTGTAAAACCAAGTGATGATGATATTAAAGAAGCTATCAAAGCTGTTGATTTTAATAAAATAATCATTGATGGAAATAAAGTAACAATCCCATCTAATATGCTCTTAGATTTTGGAGCTATCATTAAAGGCTATGCTGCTAATCTAATAAAAGAATATTTAATGAATAAAGGATATGATTTCTTCATCATTAATTTAGGAGGAAATATATATCTTAATGGTACATATCATGTTCAAGATGGTAATGAAGTAAATATATCTTTAGAAGATCCATATAATCTTGATAATAATCTTGGAACCATTACTGTAAATAATACTAGTATTGTTACTAGTAATATTGTTAAAAGATATATTGAAATTGATAATATTAAATATCATCATATTATTGATAAATATACCGGATATCCCGTTGATAATGATTTAATTCAAACAACTATTATTAATCCTGATAGTATGCTTGCAGATATTTATTCAACTACCACACTTATTCTAGGACTTGATGGGGCAGTGAATTTAATGTCTGAAAGAAATCTTGATGGAATCTTAATTACTAAAGATAAAACAATATATATCATTATAAATAATGATGAATATGATGATAATATCTTTCATAAATATACTAATTTAGATGAATATAAAACAATAATTAAAAGAAAGTAGGAAACTATATGTCAAAACTAGTTATCAAAAACTTACATGTATCTGTAGAAGGAAAAGAAATTCTTAAAGGAGTTAATCTTGAATTAAATACTAATGAATTCCATGTTATTATGGGTCCTAATGGTACTGGTAAATCAACACTAGCCGGAACAATTATGGGACATTATAAATATCAAGTAACCGAAGGTGAAATCTTACTTGATGGTGAAGATGTTCTTAAAATGACTGTTGATGAAAGAAGTAGAAAAGGATTATTCCTTTGTATGCAGTATCCAGCAGAAATTGCGGGTGTCACTAATTCTGATTTCATTAAAACGGCAATGCACGCAAGATTAAAAGAAGGTGAAACACTTCCTTTACTTAAATTTATTAGAGCTTTGGATAAAGCATGTGCTGAACTTAAGATGAATGAAGATTTACCACATCGTTATGTCAATGAAGGTTTTTCTGGTGGTGAAAAGAAACGTAATGAAATCCTTCAAATGAAATTATTAAAACCTAAATTTGCAATCCTCGATGAAATTGATTCTGGTCTTGATGTTGATGCGTTAAAGATTGTAGGTGAAAATGTGGAAAATATGAAATCTGAAAACTTTGGAGCCATAATCATTACCCACTATGAAAGATTATTATCATATATTCATCCAGATTATGTACATGTACTACTCAATGGTAAGATTGTTAAAGATGGTGGTTTAGATCTTCTTGAAAGAATTGATAATGAAGGTTATGATTGGATCAAAGAAGAATTAGGTCTAGATACTGATGAAGGGCCTAATATTACCTCATCGACATCAATTGGTAGTTGTGGTGTAAAAGAAATACTAGGTGAAAAATAATGGAAAAGATCTTGGAATTATATAAAAATAATCATCCAATATATGATCTTACTTTAAATGAAAATGAAGAATTAACAATTATTTCATTTAATGATGAAATAAAAGATGCTAATCTAGATTTAAAAATTAATCAAAAAGATAATTCAGTATTAAATATCTATAATATTATTTCTACTTCTACTAATGCATTATTAAAACAAATAGTAAATGTAGAAGGAAGAAATTGTAATACTAATATCATATCTTTATTTTTATCACTAGATAACGCAAATATTAATAGTTATATTGAAATCAATCATTTAAATAAAGAATCTAAATCCTTACTTGAAACATATGTATTAAGTAAAGATTCATCAATTGTTAAATTAGATAATATTGGCAGAATTAAAAATGGTTGTCATAAGGTAAGTGTTAGACAAAAAGCTAAAGGTTTAACTCTATCAAAAGAATCCCATATTAATGCTTCACCAATTCTATATATTGATGATTATGATGTCGAAGCAAGCCACGCTTGTGCAATAGGTAGTGTAAATAAAGAAGATCTATTCTATTTAATGAGTAGAGGACTTAATGAACAAGAAGCACGTAAATTAATTGTTCTTGGCTTCATTATGCCAATTATTGATCGAATCAATAATGATGAAATTACTAAAGAAATTAATAAATCAATAATTAAAAAAATATAAAAAAAGGAGGATATATGAAAGATATCCTTAATGTAAGAAAAGACTTTCCAGTCTTAGTTAATAATCCAAATGTTGTATATCTAGATTCTGCCGCAACATCACTTAAACCATATTCAGTAATCAATAAAATGAATGAATATTATTGTAATTATGGAGTTAATGTTAATCGTGGCGTTTATAAATTAAGTTATATAGCTACAGAAAATTATGAAAAGACAAGAATCAAATGTCAAGAATTCTTAAATGCTAAATATATGGAAGAAATAGTCTATACTAAAGGAGCATCTAATGGCTTAAATATGATAGCCTTAGGCTATATGGACTATTTAAATGAAGGTGATGAAATCGTATCATGTGAATTAGAACATCATTCATCAATTCTTCCATGGCAAGAAGTAGCAAAGAAAAAGAATCTAAAATTGCGTTACGCA
Organism: uncultured Bacillota bacterium; assembly: GCA_900317575.1. Classification (GTDB taxonomy): domain Bacteria; phylum Bacillota_I; class Bacilli_A; order ML615J-28; family CAG-313; genus UBA1737. The sequence continues at coordinate 12,528 of ONHH01000051.1, forward strand.
AAGCTTATAAATAATAAACCTACTCTTGATAGCTTTAAAGAAGTGATTAATGAAAAAACTAAAGTCGTAGTAGTCACTTATGTATCTAATGTGATGGGATATATCTTACCCATCAAAGATATCGTTAAACTTGCGCATCAATATCATGCGGTAGTCGTAGTTGATGCTGCTCAAGCTGTACCACATCTAAAAATTGATGTTCAAGATTTAGATTGCGATTTCTTAGCTTTTTCTGCTCATAAGATGTTAGGTCCAACTGGTTTTGGTATCTTATATGGAAAAAAGCATCTATTAAATAAATTAAAACCAATTGAATTTGGTGGTGATATGATTGATGAAGTTGAATTATATGATAATACAACTAAAGATGCACCATATAAATTTGAAACTGGTACGCCACCAATTGCGGAAGCAATCTCTTTTATTGAAGCAATAAATTATCTCGAAAATATTGGTTATGATAAGATTCATGATCATATTGAAGATTTAACTAAATATGCATTAAAGAAATTAGAAGGTATTGAAGGCTTACATATTTATAATAAAGATACTGATACTGGTATTATTACTTTCAATATTAGAGATGTTCATCCTCATGATGCATCAACCATCTTTGATGAAAGAGATATATGTTTAAGAGCAGGACATCACTGTGCACAATTAATTACTCATCATTTAGGAGTGGTTGGTACACTTAGATGTAGTATCTATATCTATAATAATCATGAAGATATCGATAAATTTGTTCAAGCAGTGAAAGATGCTTGTGAATATTTTAAGGAGTGGTAAGATGTCTAATATCAATGAATTATATAATCAAGTATTAAAAGATCATCGATCATTCCCTCGTAATAAAGGTTTAGTAGACGATAGTAGTTATAAAACTTTAAAAGCAAAAAACCCATCATGTGGTGATTCCATCACTGTTCAAATTAAAATTGAAAATGGAATTATTAAAGATATTAGACATGAAGGAACTGGTTGCGCTATCTGCTGTTCATCCGCATCAGTAATGAGTGAAGTATTAAAGAATAAAACCATTGAAGAAGCAAATTCCATCATTCATGATTTCTATGAATTAATTAAAGGAAATCTCCCAAAAGATGAAGACAGGTTAGAAGATGCTATTGTTTATGTCAATATTCATAATTTCCCTCCTCGAGCAAAATGTGCTACTCTTGCATGGCGTGGTATAGATACAATCCTAAATACATCTAAAGAAGGAGAAGAAAATTATGAGTGATGATAAAAAGCAAATCGATAATATTGTTTCATCAGATTATAAATTTGGCTTTCATACAGATGTAGAAAATGTCTATGACACTGGATATGGAATAAGTGAAGATGTTGTAAGAAAAATATCAGCCATGAAGAACGAACCAGAGTGGATGTTAAATATTAGATTAAATGCTTATAAAGAATTCTCTAAGATGAAATGGCCAACATTTGGTCCGGATTTATCACGAGTTAATTTTGATGAATATATCTATTATATTAAATCAAGCAAAAAAACGGCTAAGAGCTGGGATGATGTTCCTGAAGCAATCAAAGATACCTTTGATAAATTAGGAATACCGGAAGCAGAAAAGAAATATTTAGCAGGTGTAACTAGCCAATTTGAATCAGAAGCAGTATATCATAAGAATCTAAAAGAAATTGAAGATTTAGGTATCATCTTCTGTGATACAGATACCGCTGTAAGAGAACATCCAGAACTCGTAAAGAAATATTTTTCAACTATCGTTCCCGCATCAGATAATATGTTTGCATCCCTTAATACTGCTGTATGGAGTGGTGGATCATTTATCTATGTACCTAAAGGTGTAGTATTAGATAAACCATTACAATCATATTTCAGAATTAATACTGAACAAATGGGACAATTTGAAAGAACCTTAATCATTGTTGATGAAGGTGCTAGTGTTCATTATGTTGAAGGATGTACAGCTCCACAATATTCCGAATATAGCTTACATGCGGCAGTAGTTGAAATCTTTGTTGGAAAAGATGCTCATTGTCGTTATTCAACAGTTCAAAACTGGAGTGATAATATTATTAATCTAGTAACTAAAAGAACCTATGTTGAAGCAGGCGGTCATATGGAATGGATTGATGGCAATATTGGATCAGGCTTAAATATGAAATATCCAGCTTGTATCTTAGCTGGTGAAGGTGCTAAAGGAACCACAATCTCGATTGCGTTTGCGGGGAAGAATCAAATTCAAGATGCTGGCGCTAAAATGATTCATCTAGCTCCTAATACAACTAGTCAAATCATCTCTAAATCAATCTGCCGTTCTGGTGGTAAAGTAAATTATCGAGGAATTGTCAGACATGCAAAAGGGGCAACTAATGCTAAGAGCCATGTTGAATGTGATACAATCATCTTAGATGATATATCTACATCTGATACAATTCCAACGAATATTGTTGCGAACGACACTAGTTATATTGAACATGAAGCAACTGTATCAAAAGTTAATGAAGAAGAATTATTCTATCTAATGAGTAGAGGACTAACAGAAGCTAAAGCAACGGAAATGATTGTTATGGGCTTCATTGAGCCTTTCGCAAAAGAACTTCCAATGGAATATGCAGTTGAATTAAATCAATTAATCAAACTAGAAATGAAGGATTCAATCGGATAAGAAAAAGAAAATGGAACAAATTATTAAGGAATTAAAGGATAAATTAAATAAAGAAAAAGTCTTAATTGGCGTATCATGTGGTATTGATTCAACCGTTCTATTAGATTTATTAGAAAAATCAATCGATCATGATAATATCTATATTGCTCATATTAATCATCATGTAAGAAAAGAATCAGATATTGAAGAAGAATATCTAATTAATTATTGTAAAGAACATCATCTAAAATTATTTATTAAACATTTAGATAAAATCAACAATAATTTTGAAGAAAATGCTCGTAAAGCTCGTTATGATTTCTTTTACCAAATTGCAAGTAACAATAATATTAAATATATCTTACTCGCTCATCATGCGCTTGATAATCTTGAAACGATGATTATGCGTTTCCTTCGTAGCTCTAATTTAAAAGCATATGGAGGAATGGAAAAAGAAACTAAATATCATGATAAAATCATTTATCGACCATTACTTAATATCGATAAAGAAAATATCATCCTTTACGCAAAAACTAATAATATAAAATATTTTCATGATTATACTAATGATGAAGATGATCATATGCGTAATCGCATCCGCCATAAGATAATTCCTATTCTTAAAGAAGAAAATCCTAATTTAATTAATGCTATTAATAATTATTCTAATACTTTAATTAATAGTGGTAATTATCTACTCGAAGAAGTACATAATTATATTAATAATAATTTTATCGTAAATAATAATGAATTAATCTTTTCAATTGATAAATTACAAACTAAATCTTTATTTTTTCAAAAACAAGCCCTTTTTGAGGCTCTAAAGCCATTTCAGCTTACTAATAAAGAAGTAGATGAAATAATAAAGAATATCTATAATAACAATAAAAAAATAATTTATCAAATCAATAATGAATTAAATTTCATTAAAGAATATAATAATATTATTATTACAACTACTAGTTTAATTCCTTTAGAGTTTAATTTAACAATTACAAAAGAAGGTAGTTATAAATTACCTAATAATCAAATAATCGAAGTACAAAAAAATATATGTTATTTATCAACGAATAATGAAAAGTTATGCTATAATATTGATGGTTTTCCTATTACAATTAGAACTAGATTAAATAGTGATTATTTAATGAGAAAGAAAAAAGATAAAGAAACTAATCAAATTATTTATTATAAACAATCTTTATCTAATTACTTAACTAATAAAAAAGTACCAACTCTTTTAAGAAATAATCTCTTATATTTAGTAAATAGTAATAATGAAATAATTTATATACTAGGAAATAAAAAACTTAACATTTAGTTGATAAAACTTTGTTATAATAATGATGTAACATACAGGAGACTAAACTTATGAAAGAAAGAAAACATAAATTTGGTATTGCAGATTTAATAATCATATTATTATTTGTTGGCGTTATTGCGTCAATAATCATCTTTGCAATGAACAATAATCGTTCATCAACTGAACTAACATTAGAAGATTTAAAACAAGAAATCTTTAAAGATACTAATAATGATGGTATCTTAGATAGTCTTAATGAAGAAACAAACATTCAAGAAATCAGCTATACTGGTTATAGTGGTGATGGCTTTAATGGTAATCTAATTAAGATTAGTGGTAAATTCAAACAAGGATATAAATATTCAACATTCTCAGCAATTATTGATCGAGAAGATTTTGAACAAATAAAAACTGCTTCTTCAATTATTAAAATTAATAATCCTGAACCAGTATCTAATTTCAGTTTCTTATCATTAATAATTCAATTATTACCACTTATTATCTTTGGTGTATTAATCTTTATATTACTTAGAAGTAATGCTCAAAGCAACAATCAAGCATTTGATTTTTCGAAATCACGTGCAAGACTTTCTAAAAAGTCAGATGTTAAATTCACTGATGTAGCTGGACTTGATGAAGAAAAACAAGAAGTTCAAGAAATCGTTGATTTCTTAAAGAACCCTGCTAAATATTATCAGATGGGCGCAAGAATTCCTAAAGGTATCTTATTATGTGGTGAACCAGGAACTGGTAAAACATTACTTGCGAAAGCCGTAGCAGGTGAAGCTAATGTTCCATTCTATTCAATATCAGGTTCTGATTTCGTTGAAGTATTTGTCGGTGTCGGTGCTAGTCGTGTAAGAGATATGTTCAAGGTAGCTAAACAAACAGCTCCATGTATTATCTTTATCGATGAAATCGATGCGGTAGGACGTCAAAGAGGAACAGGTCTTGGTGGTGGACATGATGAAAGAGAACAAACACTAAACCAAATCTTAGTAGAAATGGATGGCTTCCAACCTAATAGTGGTGTAATCGTTATGGCAGCAACTAATAGAGCTGATGTTCTAGATCCTGCTCTACTTCGTGCAGGTAGATTTGATAGACAAATTACCGTTTCTAATCCAGACCTAAAAGCTAGAACAGAAATCTTGAAGGTTCACGCAAGAAATAAGAAATTAAGTCCTAAAATTAATCTTGAAGATATTGCTCGTCGTACTCCAGGCTTTAGCGGAGCTGATCTAGAAAATCTTCTTAATGAAGCAGCGTTACTTGCCGCAAGAGAAAATGCATCAGAAATTAAGATTTATCATTTAGATGAAGCAGTTGATAGAGTAATGATGGGACCAGCTAAAAAGAGTAAGAAATATAGTGAAAAAGAAAAAGAACGCATTGCGTTCCATGAAGCAGGTCATGCGGTAATCGGCTTAAAATTACCAGGAGCAAATGTTGTTCAAAAAATCACTATCATTCCTCGTGGTAATGCTGGTGGATATAATCTAATGATGCCAGAAGAAGAAACATTCACTCAAACAAAGACTCAACTTCTAGCAGAAATTACATCTTTCTTAGGTGGAAGAATTGCAGAAGAATTAATGTTTAATGAAATCTCTACTGGTGCATATGATGATATCAAGAAAGCAACTTCTATCGCAAGAGCAATGGTAACTGAATTTGGTATGAGTTCATTAGGTCCTGTTCAATATGAACAAGCAGGTGGAATGACATTCCTAGGTCGTGACTACTTATCAGAAAAACGATTCTCAGATCAAGTAGCATTAGAAATTGACCAAGAAGTAAGAAAAATGATTAATGAATCATATCTTGAAGGTAAAGAAATCATCACTAATAATCTTGATTTATTAAAGCTAATTGCTAAACACTTAATTGAACTAGAAACTCTTACTAAAGAAGATATTACAGAACTTGTTGAAACTGGTAAACTTGGTTGGTATGAAAAGAAAAAAGCTAAAGAAGCTTTAAAGAAACAACAAGAAGCAGAAGCTATGAAAGAAGAAGCTTCTAAAGAACCAACTACTGAAGAAACTAAAGATTCTACAACAGTAGATGAAACTCCTAAAGAAGAAAAACAAGAAACTGAATAATTATGCGTTTAGATAAATATTTAAAAGTATCTCGTTTAATTAAAAGAAGAACTGTTGCAACTGATGTCTGTAAAGAAGATCGTATCTTAGTTAATGGTCTTACCGCAAAGCCCTCTAAAGATATCAAAGAAAATGACATCATTACAATAATCTTTGGTAAAAAAACCATTGAAGTAAAAGTTAAATCAATTAAAGAAACTACTAAAAAAGATGATGCTTCTTCAATGTATGAATTAATTAAAGAAACAACAAATGAGGAAAATTAATTTCCTCATTTTTTAAAGAAAGGAATTATATGATTATTCTATCATCTGCATCTCCTCGTCGTCATGATATATTATATGAATTTGGTATCATGCATAAAGTAATACCAGCTAATATTGATGAAGAAATGTTAAATAATCTTACACCTCAAGAAAATGTTGAAAGATTATCATATCTAAAAGCTGAATCAATTTTAAAAGATCATCTAAATGATATAGTAATTGGTGCTGATACCATTGTAGTAATTAATAATGAAATCTTAGGTAAGCCCAAAGACTATAATGATGCTTTTAAAATGTTAAAAAAACTGCAAAATAATGTTCATGAAGTAATAACTGGTGTATCAATTCTAACTAAAGATTTAACAATTACTTTTTCAGATATATCTAAAGTCTATTTCAAAGAAATGACTGATGAAGAAATAGATACATATATTAAGAATGATTATGTATATGATAAAGCCGGCTCTTATGCTATCCAAAGTGAATATATGCATTATATTGATCATATAGATGGATCTTATTATAATATTGTTGGTTTACCTATTGAAAGATTATTAGAAGAATTAAAAAAGAATCATTTATATAATTAAATATTATTATAAATAAAATAATTCATCTTTTAGATATTAATATGTAATTAAAAGCATCTACTATTTTTCATAGTAGATGCTTTTTTAGTACACTATTATTTAACAAATTTATATTTCCCTTTACCAACACCCCTTACAGGTTCAATCAAACCCATTTCAAGCATTTTCTTTATTAATTCTGAAATATTAGAAGGTGCTAAATTAATTTTTTTACAAATATCATTTCTACCAAAATAAATACTATCTTTAAATATATTATATATATTAATAATATTGTTTTTTGTTAAAACATTAAGTTTAAATTGTTCTAAAA
>ONHH01000052.1 GCA_900317575.1 uncultured Bacillota bacterium
CCTGGTGAAAAACCATGTGCAAGCTTTGCATTAGTTGAAGGCGATGAATTAATTGCAGTATATGCTTATTGCAATCTTCATTCATTATTTGTTAATCGTAAATAATAAAAAAATAGGCTAATATTTTAATAAAAATATTAGCCTATTTTTATATATTAATATTATTAAAACGCTTTCACAATTTGTAAATATATGGTATAATAAGATGCATAATACGATTACAAGAGAGGAATATAATGAAAAAAGTATTATTTTTATTGTTAATCAGTCTTCTTATAATTACTTTTGGTTGTAAGAAGAAATCCAAGATTTCATTTGAATTAAAAGATAGTGAAATCACAATGATGGTAGGTGATACTTGTGATATAACTCCAATCATAACTGGGGTGGATTCACCAAGCTTTAGCTATCATTTATCGAGAGATAATATTATTAAAGTAAGTGCAGAAAATATTGTTACTGCTTTAAGTGAAGGTGAAGTAGATGTAACTATTACCTTAAAAGAAAATGAAGAATTTAGTGGAATTATTAAAATAAAAGTAGAAAAGAAGCCAAAAATTACGATTAGTGGCCCTACTAAGATGATGGTTGGTGATGAAATCACTTTAACTGCTGAACTTGAAAATATTAAAGGAACATTAAATTGGAGTGTTAATAATCCAAGTATCGCAACTATTAATAATGGTAAATTAACTGCGCTTGATTCTGGTACAGTTATTGTAACTTGCAGTAGCGGTGATGTAAGTGATACTTATAGTGTTAATATTAGTAAGAATAATCCAACTGCTATTAATATGAAGTTAGCTTCAGCAACTGTTAAAGCTAAAACTACTTATCTTGTAGAATACACTTTAGTTGGTGAAAATGTTAATGAAGATGTATTATTTACTAGTAGTAATGAAGAAATTGCTACTGTAGATGAAAATGGTCTAGTATCTTTATTAAAGGAAGGTAAAGTAACAATTACAGTTATGGCTGCTTTAGATGAAACTATTAAAGATTCAATGGAATTAACAGTTCAAAAAGCTGATCCAGAAGAAATTAGAGTAACATATAGTGATAAGATGGAAGCTGGAAGTAATCAAACTATTAGTTGTGAAGTATTACCAGCTGATAGTAATTCAAATGTTAAAGTATCTTCTAGTAATACAGCAATTATTAGTGTAACAGGAAAAGTTCTAAAAGCATTAAAAGAAGGTAAAGTAAAAATTACTGTTGCATCATCTTCTAATTCTGAAATTAAAAAAGAAATTGAAATTGAAGTAAAAGCAGCATCTGATCCTGAATTTGAATTTGCAGATACCTTTGTAAAAGATATTAAATTAAATTGGAATACTGCCTTTGATCCACTTGCTGGTATTAGCGCAAAAGATGATTTTGATGGTGATTTAACATCAAAAATTAAAGTAACTAATCCAGTTGATAATAAAACATATGGTAAATATACTGTTCAATATAGTGTAAGTGATGCCGCTGGGCATACTGTAAATTTTGATAGAACAGTAGAAGTAATTTGGAATTATCAAACTAAATTTATTGGTCATGGTGGTTCATTTTTTGGTGTAATGAATAGTGAAGCAGCAATTCTTTATGCATTAAAAGATTTACATTATCAATGTGTAGAAGTTGATTTAGCTCAAACTAGTGATGGTGTATTCGTTTTAAGTCATGATGCTAAATTTGGTGATTATACTATCGCAAATACTCCATGGGCAACTCTAAAAGATGTAGAAATTACTCAATCTCGTAATAGTGGATTACCATCAGAAATGGGTATGGTAACGAATAGTCCATATACAACTAAGATTTGCACACTTGCGACATATTTACAATTATGTAAGCAATATAACGCAATGGCTGTTATTGAACTTAAAGCAAGCAATGGTATTACTAATTCTAGCCAAACAAGAATGCCAGCCTTAATGGAAGAAATTAAGAAATATGATATGTTAGATAATGTAATCTTCCTTGGATCTCAATATAATTGCTTAATCTGGGTAAAACAAAATGGTTATGAAGATATTGAATGTCAATATCTAGTAAATTCTATTGAAAGTGAAGATTATTTAAATCGTTGTATCACTTATGGATTCTCTATTAGTACTAATGTAACTTATGGTGGTTCTAATAGTGATGAATGGATTGCAAGATATAAAGAAAATGATATCAAGATTTCTACTTGGACATTCTCTCAATACAATACATTAGCTGATGTTCAACAATGGATTGATAAGGGTGTTGATTATGTAACATGTGATTGGCATCCAATGGATAAATTAACTCATTATGAAATCTCTAATGAACCAGTAGTTAAACATACTGTTACATTTAAAGATTATGATGGAAGAGTTATTAAAGAAGCAATAGTTAAAGATGGAAAGACTGCTGCTCCTCCTGCTAATCCAACTAGAGATGGTTATAACTTTATTGGCTGGGATAAATCATTAAAGAATGTTACAGAAGATATGGAAGTAACAGCTCAATATGAAATTATTACTTATACAATCACTTATATAGCTAATAATGTATCAAAACGTGAAGAATCATGGCCAGATAAAGAAAGCTTCTTACAAGAATTCTATACTGATTTATTCAATTATATGAAAGATAATGTCGAAAAGATTGATGGTTTATCAGTTAGTAATGGAACATATACATTTACAAGAAATAGTAAGACTGCAACCTTTACGGATGTTGCTAGCCTTCGTCAAGTAGATATTTATGATTTCGAAAGAACTTGTGGTGCGATTATTTATAAACCAATTCCTAAGAGAAATGCTGATGGAACAGCTAATATCGAAATTGATGAAAATTATTTCTTAAATTCTTCTAAATATCGTGATAAATATATTTATATGGATCAATATTTCTATTTAGCAGTTAAGAATAATTATACAAGTTATTCAGATACTTATCAACAAGCTTCATCAGGTCGTGTTCAAATCATGTTTAGATTCCATCAATGGAATAAAGGAACTAATATTCCAGTATTTGATAAATTCCCTGATAAAGTAGTCTCAGAAGAAATTGAAATGACTTATACTCTACCTACTGTCGTATCATTTACTATTGAAGATGAAATTGATTTATTAGATGCAACAGGATCATATCCTTTCCTTGGTTGGTATCTAACTAGTGATGGTAGTGGAGAAAAGATTACTAAGATTGCTAAAGGAACAACCGGTAATATTATTCTTTACGCAAAATGGAATTTTGAGTTAATTTAATAACTAAAAGATGCTAAGAATCTTAGCATCTTTTTTAGTATTGGTTTAATATTTGCTATTTTATTTAAAATATGATAAAATAATGAAGAAATAAATGAGGTTTTTATGCAAAGATATTTTATTGATGACTTAATCATAAATAATAATGAAATAATTATTCCAAGTTCTAATTCTGATTATCATCACATTACTAATGTAATGCGAATGAAAAAAGGAGATCAAATATATATTTGTAATAATAAGCAAACATATCTTGTTGAAATAAATAATATCAATAAAAATGAAATTAATTTATTGATTTTAAAGAAATTAAATGAAGATAAATGTTTGCCATATGAAGTATGTATTGCTCAAGGATTAGTAAGAAAAGAGAAGATGGAAGAAGTAATTGATGGAATCTGTCAGATGGGTGCAAGTTCTTATATTGGTGTTGAAATGGAAAGAAGTTTAGTAAAATTAGATCGTTATAATAACGAAAAAATGATAAGAATGAGAAAGATTAGTAAAGAAGCATCGGAACAATCTCATCGTAATACAAAGATGGAAATATTGGATTTCTTATCAATGAAAGATTTCTTAAAATTTAGTAAAAATTATGATTTATGTCTTTATGCTTATGAAAGATCAACAAAGGATGAATCGTTAAAAAATTTGTTAAAAACCTTAAATTATCAGAAAATCTTGGTATTAATAGGCCCAGAAGGGGGCTTTAGCGAAAATGAAGTAAAAATCTTGAATGATAATTCATTTCATGCGATTACTTTAGGTTCAAGGATCTTAAGAACTGAAATGGCTCCAATTTTTGTTATGGCATCCCTTGTTTATGAATGGGAGTTATAAGATGAAGACATTTTCGGTAATGACTTTAGGATGTAAGGTCAATAGTTATGAATCAGAAGGTATCATTAATGATTTAATTAGTCATGGCTATCTTTTAAAGAAATTTAATGAAATCTGTGATATTTATATCATTAATACCTGTACCGTAACTTCAATGTCTGATCAGAAATCACGACATATGATTAGAAATGCTAAGAAAAGAAATCCTGATGCGGTAGTTGTTGCGATGGGATGCTATACCCAACTACTTCCTAATCAAGCAATAGAGTTAGCTGATATTGTTCTTGGAACTAATAATAAGCTTGCATGTTTTGATGAAATTAATAATTATTTAATTAATAAAGATAAAATATTGCATTTAACTGATGTTCTTTCTCAACCAACATATGAAGATATGAAGATTAATAATTTAAATACTCATACTAGAGGCTTTATTAAAATTCAAGATGGTTGTGAAAATTATTGTAGTTATTGCGCTATTCCGTATTCGAGAGGAAAAATTAGAAGTCGTAATCCTGAATCTATTATTAATGAAATCAAAGAATTAGTTGCTAGTGGGACTAAAGAAGTAATTATTAGTGGTATTAATACTGGTACTTATGGACAAGATTTAAAAAATATTAATTTAGCAAAATTAATAGAAAGAATTATGGAAGAGACATCTTTATTTAGATTAAGAATGTCTTCTATTGAATTAAAAGAAATCAGTGATGAATTACTTGATATTATTAAAAAATATGAAGATCGAATTGCTCATCATTTCCATATACCACTTCAAGCAGGATCGGATACTGTTCTTAAAAGAATGAATCGTAAATATAATATGGCTGAATATAAGGATATTATTAGAAAAATACGTTCATTATTTGGTAATGTTGCGTTAACTACTGATATTTTAGCAGGTTTTGTTGGAGAAACAGAAGCAGAATTTAAAGAACTTCTTACAAATCTAAAAGAAATTAATTTTTATGAAATGCATGTCTTCCCATATTCTAAAAGAATGGGTACTAAGGCTTATGATATGGAAGGACATATTGATGAAAAAATCAAAGATGAAAGAAGTCATATATTACTTGATTTAAGTAAAGAAATGCGTAAAAATTATATTGATGAACAAATCCATCAAGTATTTTCAATAATTGTTGAAAATAAAAAGAATGGTTATTATCATGGACATACTTCAAATTATTTAGATGTTTATTTTAAATCTGATGAAGAATTAGTTCCTAATTCAATTGTTAATGTAGAAATTATAGATTATATCGATGATGTAATCTATGGAAAGGTGGTGAAATAATGAGTAGCTTTAAAGATTTTCATTTAAAAGATTATATTAATGAAGCCTTAAAGGAATTACATTTTATATCGCCAACACCTGTACAAAAAGAAGTATTACCTAAAGCTATTAAGAGAAATAGTTTAATGGTTGAATCAGCAACTGGTAGTGGTAAAACTCATTCTTTTCTAATTCCTATCTTTCAAAATTTAGATGAAGATGATGATAGCTGTCAAGCTGTTATTATTGCGCCAACAAGAGAATTAAGTGAACAATTATTTATTAATGCTTCGCTTATCGCAAATCATTCTCCTAAAGAAATAGCAATTTATAAAGCTTATGGTGGAATTGATAGGGAAAATGAATTAAAGCGAATCGAAAGAATTAAACCGCAAATAGTTATTGGAACAATTGGAAGAATTCATGATTTAGTTATTAAAGAAAATAGTTTAAAGATTCATAATGCTAAAACAATTGTAATTGATGAAGCAGATATGATATTTGAAAGAAGAGAATTAGAAGAAGTTGATCATATCATGGCTAAATTTGTTTCTAATCCTAATTTCTTAATCTTTTCTGCAACTTTATCTAATGGGTTAAAAGCATTCTTAAATAAATATTTAACAAATATTGATACAATTTCTTTAAAAGAAAAGAATTTAACTAAAACTAATATTGAACATTTAATGTTACAATGTAAAGCTAAAGCAAAAGAAGATATTCTTCTTCAATTATTAAAGATTATTAATCCATATTTATGCTTAATATTTGTTAATAAAAAAGAAGATGTTGATCGCTTAGCTCTCCTTCTTGGCTCAAATGGTTATAAAGTTGGAAAATTACATGCGGATATGCAAAATCGTGAACGTAAGGGAGCTATAAAAAGAATTCGTGATTTAGAATATAGTATCGTTA
>ONHH01000053.1 GCA_900317575.1 uncultured Bacillota bacterium
AAGAAAAGAATTCTAATGAACAAGAAGTCTTAAGCAAAAATAAATAACTTGCAAAAATCATAAGTTTGTAGTATAATATTAAAGAATAAAATAATAGGAGATATATAATGGCTAGCAAAGAAAAAAATAAATCTTTATTAGAAATAGCAGTAGAATTATTTCATGAAAAGCATAAATTAGGAATTAAGAAACCTCAACCAATTATTCAAATTGCAAAAGAAGTAATGGAAATTAAAGGTTTAAAGACAACAGTAGGTAAAGAACTACTACCTCAATTTTTAGCTGATTTTATGGAATCAGGATATTTTGTATATTGTGGTGATGGTTGTTGGGATTTAAAAGAATATCAACCATTATCTGTACTTGAAAAAGAAGCAAGCGATACTTATTCATCTGCTGAAGAAGATCAAGAAGTTAAACAAAACGAATTACGTGACGATTACGAAACTGAAGTTCAAACAGATAATACTCGTCAATCTTCCGAAACTGAAGAAGAAGAAGAGGAAGAAAAAGAAAAGGATGAATTTGCAGAACTTCTTAATTATGAAGGTGAAGAAGACGAAAATGCTCTTAACACTAATATTAATTTTGAAGAAGATGAATATCAAACTGAATTAATTTCTCAAGAAGAATTAGATGAATTACCAGACGAAGAAGAATAATAAAAAAAGAAAATCAAAAGGCAACTTTTGATTTTTTATCTATGGAGGGCCCTTTATGAATTTAAAAGAGATAAAAGAAGTGATTAATACATATCAATTATCCATAAAAAAGCATTATGGTCAAAATTTTTTGATTGATCAAAATGTTGTAGGGAAGATATGTGAATTATCTAATATTACTAAAGATATAAATGTTATTGAAATTGGGCCAGGTATTGGATCATTAACTGATGAAATAGTTAAAAGATGTAATAAATTAATGTGCTATGAAATAGATTCACAATTAATTAATCATCTAAATAAAAGATTTAATAGTGATAATGTCTTAATTATTGAACAAGATTTCTTGAAATCCGACTTAAAAAAAGATATTGATGCATTCTTTGATGATAAAGATATATATGTCATTAGTAATTTACCATATTATATTACTAGTTCAATCATTTTAAAATTAATTGATAATCGTTATTTAGTTAAACAATTAACATTAATGATGCAGAAAGAAGTAGCTGATCGTATTTGCAGTAAGCCTTCTACAAAAGATTATAATTCTTTAAGTGTTTTAGTTCAATATTATTCAAATCCTAAACAGATAATTCAAGTACCACCAAGTTGTTTTTATCCTTCACCAGATGTAAATTCTACTGTAGTTAAGTTTGAATTCTATGAAACTAAACCATTTACTGCAATTAATGAAGATTTTTTTAAATCTTTTATCATTTTAATTTTCCATCAAAAGAGAAAAACATTAGTTAATAATCTAAAACAAGATAAGAGATTTACTATTGATATAATTAAAACTATTTTTAATAAGAATAATTTAGTAGAAAATGTTCGTAGTGAACAATTAACTATTGAACAAATTGTTAATTTATGTAATGATTTTTATGAGGTAATAACAAATGCTAATTAAAGCCCCCGCAAAAATAAATTTAAGATTAGAAGTTAACTCTAAATTAGATAATGGTTATCATGAATTATCAATGGTTAATGGTAAAATAGATTTATATGATCTAATTGATATTAATAAATCTAATAATAATTATAATAGTGTGAAATTTTCAATTGAAAGATTAAATCAAATGTCTAACAATTATTGTTTAGATATTGTGAATTATTTTTCTAATAATTATCAACTAGATTATTTTGATATATATATTACTAAAAATATTCCAGATGGTGCTGGTCTGGGTGGTGGATCTAGTGATGCAGCAGCATTAATAAATTATTTTAATAATGAATATCATTTATGTTTAAATGATAATGAATTGATTCAACTAGGGAAAACATATGGAGCAGATATTCCATATTGTTTATATAATGATATATGTTATGTTGAAGGAATTGGTGAAAAAATAACTTCATTAGGTAGTTATCCAATAAATGATATATATATTATTTGCCCAAATATCTATGTTTCAACTAAAGATGTCTTTATTAATAATCAAAAATTTACTCCTAAAGAGTCATCTCTTGATATAACTAGGATTAAATCTTATTTAAACAGTAAAGATTATAACAATCTATTACATAATGATTTAGAAGAATCAGCATTTAATTTATTTCCTAAATTAAAAGAAATAAAGAATATAATTTCTAAATATGGCAATGTTGTAATGAGCGGAAGTGGATCAACCTTTATTTTAATCCCATCGAATATGACTAATATTGATGAACTAAAAAATGAATTGGTTGATGTAGTTATTTATCATACTAAACTATTAGGATAGTTTATTAGTATTATATTTGATAAAATAACTAAAAAAATATATAATATAAATAAGAAGAATATATTTATGGAGGCTATTATGCAACAAAAAGCCAAAGATATAAGAGCGTTGACTATAAAATGTATTGCTTCAATAGGTCAAGGACATATTGGTGGCAGTTATTCTATTGTCGACGCTTTAACTATTTTATACTTTAAACACATGAATGTTGATCCTAAAAATCCAAAAATGGAAGGAAGAGATCGACTAGTTGTATCAAAAGGACATGCTGGTCCGGCAGTATATGCCACATTAGCATATAAAGGATATTTTCCGGTTGAAGAATTATACACTCTAAATAAAATTGGAACTAATCTACCAAGTCATTGTGATATGAACAAAACTCCAGGCATTGATATGACTGCTGGAAGTTTAGGTCAAGGCTTATCATGTGCATGTGGCCTTGCATTAGGATCAAAACTTAATCATGATAATGCATATATATATTGTATTATTGGTGATGGTGAATCACAAGAAGGTCAGATTTGGGAAGCATCAATGTTTGCATCTCAACAAAAACTTGATAATTTAATTGTAATGCTAGATAATAATAAATTGCAATTAGATGGCTATACTGATGATATTATGAGTCTATTAGATCCAGTTAAAAAATGGGAAAGTTTTGGTTTCTATACTCAATCCATTGATGGAAATAATTTAGATGAAATTGATAAAGCAATAACTAACGCAAAAAAGAATAAAGGTAGACCTTCGATGATTGTTCTTAATACAATTAAAGGTAAAGGCGTTTCCTTTGTTGAAAATGCAACAACATCTAATCATTCAATGCCAATATCTAAAGAAGATTTAGAAAAAGCATTGAAAGAATTGGAGGCATAACATGGAATTTAGAAAAGTATTATGCGAGCAATTAGCATTGTTAATGCGTGAAGATAAAAAAGTAGTTGTATTAGATGCGGATCTTGCAAAACCAAATGGAACTGCTCCATTATATAAAGAGTTTCCTGATCGCTGTTTCGATGTAGGTATTGCGGAAGCTAATATGGTTGGAGTTGCAGCAGGCTTATCAGCTTATGGCTATAAGCCAGTTATTGTAACTTTTGCTCCATTTGCTACTAGAAGAGTATTTGATCAATTAACAGTATCAGTAGCTTATGCTAAACAAAAAGTTAAAGTAATAGGTACTGATCCAGGTTTAACTGCAGAATTAAATGGTGGAACTCACATGACATTCTTAGATATAGCATTGATGAGAGGACTTCCTAATTTTCTTGTTTATGATGCAGTAGATGACATTCAATTAAAAAGTGCATTAAAGCAATTATTAAAATATGATGGTAATGTATATATAAGAATGCCAAGAAAAACTCGACCTACCGTATTTGATGAAAGCTATGAATATAGATTTGGTAAAGCAGATTTAATTATGGAAGGAACTGATGCAACTATTATCGCATCAGGAACTATGGTTTATGAAGCAAAACTTGCTTGTGATGAATTAAAGAAAAAAGGAATTAATATAGAATTAATATCTTTAAATACAATTAGACCACTAGATGAAAAAGCAATTATTGATTCTGCAAAGAAAACAAAATTAGTTTTCACTTGTGAAAATCATAATATTCATGGTGGTGTATATTCCAATGTGTGTGAAGTATTATCATCAAATCTTCCTACTAAAGTAATAGGAATTGGAATTAATGATCAATTTGGTCAAGTTGGAAAATATAATGAACTATTAGAAGCTTACAATTTAACTTATAATGATATAGTTAAAACTATTGAACGCGAATTGAAAAAATAATTTAATAATATAGGAGAATTTTAAAATGGCTTTATTACATGGTAAAAAAATTAAGATTTTTTCATTAAGTTCTAATCGTGAGTTAGCTCAAGAAATTGCTGAAAATCTTGGACTTGAGTTATCTAATTGTGAAGTATCTAGATTTGCAGATGGTGAAGTGAATATTAACATAAATGAAACTGTAAGAGGATATAGTGTATTTGTTGTTCAATCTACATCAACTCCAGTTAATGATAATTATATGGAATTACTTGTTATGATTGATGCGCTAAAGAGAGCTTCTGCTAAAGAAATCAATGTTATTATGCCATATTATGGATATTCAAGACAAGATAGAAAAGAAGCACCTCGTCAACCTATATCTGCTAAATTAGTTGCAGATTTGATGCAAACAGCTGGTGCTAGTCGTGTTGTATGCTTTGATTTACATGCTGCACAAATTCAAGGCTTTTTCAATATTCCAATTGATAATTTTATGGCTCTACCAATTTTTGCGGAATACTTTGTTAAGATGAATCTAGAAGATATAGTAGTTGTATCTCCAGACCATGGCGGTACTAAACGTGCAAGAAAGCTTGCTGAAGTATTTGATGCACCAATCGCAATTGCTGATAAACGTCGTCCTAAACCAAATAGTGCTGAAATCATGAATCTAATTGGTGATGTTAAAGACAAAAATTGTATTATCATCGATGATATGGTAGATACAGCTGGAACTCTTGCGGCAGTAGTTGTTGCGTTAAAAGAACATGGTGCCAAAACTATTTATGCTTGTTGTAGCCATGGCTTATTATCTGGTGAAGCTTGTGAAAGACTTAATAAAACACCACTTGAAAAGCTACTTGTAACAAATAGTATTAGACAAAGTAAAGAAAGATTAGAAAAGTATCCATGGATTGAAGTATTGTCTATTGCAAAACTTTTAAGCAACGGTATTATGAATATTGTTGATGATAAACCTGTCAGTGATTTATTCACATATTCTAAATAAAGGTATTTAAATGGATAAGAAAATATTAAATTTAGATCGAAATCCTCAAAAAAGTGATCGACCTTATTTCATTATTCCTGATAATGTTAAATCAAATTATTCAGTAGATCCTATTGGAAGTTTTCCTAGCATTAATGAAATATTAAAAGATTCTCCTTTAAGAAAGATATTCAGCGATAAAACATACTATCGAACTGATTATTTAAATAAACAAATTATTAAATATAAAAGCAATTAAAAGAGTGGAAAACATTTCCACTTTTTTATTATGAGCAAAAAAAATACATCAGTTTGAAAAATTTGCTATAATATTCAAGCACACACATGAAAAAGAGCCAAAAAAATTCATAATCATATTATTTGACTCAATTCACAAAATGTGATATAATATATAAGGCGCTTGTAAAAGCGGCTAGAAATTTGATCTTTGAAAACTAAACATAACAGGTGGAGTGAGGATAAAAC
>ONHH01000057.1 GCA_900317575.1 uncultured Bacillota bacterium
AAAAAAATTCGGTGATTATCGAGAAAGAAGAAGTTATGCAAAAACTAAAAATGCAATTGAATTAAACAATTTATTGGAAATTCAAAAGAAGTCATATGATTGGTTTATGACAGAAGGAATCAGTGAGGTATTTGAAGATATCTTTCCAGTCGAAAGCTTTACTGGAAATTTAACTTTAGAATTTGGTGAATACTCATTTGATGAGCCAAGATACTCAATAAAAGGTTGCAAAGATCGTTATGCAACCTATGCTGCACCTTTAAAAGTTCAAGCTAGATTATTTAATCAAGAGACTGGTGAAGTAAAAGAACAAGAAATATATTTAGGAGATATGCCTATTATGACCGAAAGTGGAACTTTCGTTATTAATGGTGCTGAACGTGTTATTGTATCACAATTAGTTCGTTCTCCAAGTGTATATTTTGGAAAAGAAGTTGATAAGAAGAATGGTAAACTTATCATTACATCACAAATTATTCCAACTCGTGGAACATGGCTTGAATATGAAACAGATGCTAGAGATGCTATTTATGTAAGAATAGATCGTACTAGAAAAGTTCCAATTACTACATTATTAAGGGCTTTAGGTTTATCTAATGATGCTGATATTATTGATTTATTTGGAGAAGATGATTACATCTTACGTACTATTGAGAAAGATGCTAACAAGAATACAGATGAGTCTTTAATTGATATTCATTCTAAATTAAGACCAGGTGAACCTAGTACTTTAGATAGTGCTAAAAACCAATTAATATCTAGATTTTTTGATTCATTTAGATATGATTTGGCTAAAGTAGGACGTTACAAATTTAATAAAAAATTAAATGTTTGTGAACGCTTATTGGGATGTAAATTAGCAGAAACTATAAAAGTAAATGGGAAAGTTATAGCTGAAGATGGTGAAGTTGTAACTAAGGATTTACTTGAGAAGTTAAGAGAAGTTTTTGCTGATGGTTATGGTGTTAAAGAGACTTTAATTAATGAAGAGTTAGATTCATATAATAAAGTTCAAGTTGTAAAAGTATATTCTAAGAGAAATCCAGAAAAAATTGTAAAAATTATAGGTAATGATCAAACTGTAGATTTAAAGAGATTAACTATTTCTGATGTTTATGCTTCAGTATCTTATTACTTAAATTTACATGAAGGTATTGGTAATTTTGATGAAATAGATCATTTATCTAATCGTCGTGTTCGTCAAGTTGGAGAACTTTTACAAAATCAATTTAGAGTAGGTATTAGTCGTATTGAAAGAGTTATTAGAGATCGTATGTCTACTCAAGATATTACAGAGGTTACACCTAAATCATTAATTAATATTAGACCATTAACTGCAACTATTAAAGAGTTCTTTGGTAGTAGTCAGTTATCACAATTCATGGATCAAACTAATCCAGTAGCAGAACTTGCTAATAAGAGAAGATTATCTTCTTTAGGACCTGGTGGTTTATCTCGTGATCGTGCTGGTATGGAAGTTCGTGACGTTAATCCTTCTCACTATGGTAGACTTTGTCCAATAGAGTCTCCTGAAGGACCTAATATCGGACTTATTACAGCTCTTGCATCTTATGCAAGAATTAATGAATATGGATTTATTATGACTCCATATCGTAAAGTAATTGATGGAAAATTAACTGATGATATAGTATATATGACTGCAGATGAAGAGTTAGATTATCATATTTCACAAGCAACTGTATCATTAACTGATGATGATAGATTTGCTGATGAAAGGGTTCCAGTTCGTTATCGTGGTGAAAATATAATTATAGATTCAAAAGATGTTGATTATATGGACGTTTCTTCTCAACAAGTTGTATCAATTACAACTGCTGGTATTCCATTTTTGGAGCATGATGATGGTAAACGTGCCCTAATGGGTTCTAACATGCAACGTCAAGCAATTCCATTATTAAAGGCTGAAGCACCAATAGTTGGTACTGGTATTGAAGCAATTTCTGCCCGTGATTCTGGTGCTGTTATTATAGCTAAAGCAGATGGTATAGTTGATTATGTTGATTCTAGAAAAATCTTAGTTAAGACTAAGGCTGGTACAGATACATATTATTTAAATGGTTTTGAAAGAAGTAATAATGGTACTTGTTATCATCAAATACCTATTGTACGTGCTGGTGATGAGATTAAAAAGGATCAAATTATAGCAGATGGTCCAAGTACTGATAAGGGTGAAATGGCTTTAGGACGTAATGTTCGTGTAGCTTTCATGAATTTTAATGGTTATAACTATGAAGATGCTGTTATATTAAATGAAAGATTAGTAAGAGATGATGTTTATACATCTATACATATTCAAGATTATCAAATTGAATGTCGTGATACTAAGTTAGGCCCTGAAGAATTTACAAGAGATATTCCAAATGTTAGTGAAGATTCTCGTAAGAACTTAGATGAAAACGGTATTATTGCTAT
Source organism: uncultured Bacillota bacterium (assembly GCA_900317575.1). GTDB lineage: Bacteria > Bacillota_I > Bacilli_A > ML615J-28 > CAG-313 > UBA1737. Next base: position 2,434 of record ONHH01000057.1, read on the forward strand.
TGGTACAGAAGTAAAAGATGATGATATTTTAGTAGGTAAGGTTACTCCTAAGGGAATGGCTGAACTTACTTCAGAAGAAAAATTATTACATGCTATATTTGGTGAAAAGACTCGTGAAGTTAGAGATACTTCATTACGTGTTCCACATGGTGGTGGAGGTATCGTTCATGATATTAAGATTTTTACTAAGGAAGATACAGATGAATTACCTGCAGGTGTTTCTAAGATAATTCGTGTCTATATAGCACAAAAACGTAAGATTACTGTTGGTGATAAGATGGCTGGACGTCATGGTAATAAGGGTGTTATTTCACTTATATTACCAAGTGAAGATATGCCATATACTGCTGATGGTGAACCAATTGATATATTACTTAATCCACTAGGAGTTCCTTCTCGTATGAATATAGGACAAATTCTAGAGATGCATTTAGGTATTGCTGCTAAAGAATTAGGTATATATGTTGCTACTCCAGTATTTAGTGGTGCTAATCGTGATGAGATTATTGATGCATTAAAAGAGGCTGGATTAGATGAAGATGGTAAGACAATTCTTTATGATGGTCGTACTGGTGAAGCATTTGATAATCGTATAAGTGTTGGTATCATGTACATGATTAAATTACATCACATGGTTGATGATAAATTACATGCTCGTTCTACTGGACCTTATTCAATGGTTACTCAACAACCTCTTGGTGGTAAAGCACAATTTGGTGGACAAAGATTTGGAGAAATGGAAGTTTGGGCATTATATGCTTATGGTGCTGCACATGTACTTCAAGAAATGATGACTATTAAATCAGATGATGTTGTAGGTCGTGTTAAGGTTTATGAAGCATTAGTTAAGGGTACACCAATTCCTAAATCAGGTATTCCAGAGTCATTTAGAGTATTAATTAAAGAGTTCCAAGCATTAGGACTTGATATAAATGTATTAAATGAAATGGGTAACTTTGTTCAATTAAAAGAATTAGAAGAAAGTGAAAAAGATAGTTTTGGACCACAAGATGATAAGAGTAAAGATGTTGTTGTAAAACAAGTTGGTTCTGATTCTAATGATGAAATATTCGAAGAATATGAAGATGATTTTGCTGAGGAAGATTATGATAGCGAAAGTGATTTCGAATATGAAAATGAAACTGAAGATGATGAATTTGAAGAAGAAATCGATGATGAAGATTTTGATATGCCAGAATCTGAGTTAGATAATTTGGAAGGGGATGAAGAATAATGGATGTTAATAATTTTGAAGGATTAAAAATTAGCATTGCATCGCCTGAACAAATACGTTCATGGTCTTATGGTGAAGTTAAAAAGGCTGAGACTATTAATTATCGTACTTTAAAGCCTGAACGTGATGGTTTATATTGTGAAAAAATATTTGGACCAACAAAAGATTTTGAATGTGCTTGTGGTAAGTATAAAAGATTAAGATATAAAAATATTATATGTGATCGTTGTGGAGTAGAGGTTACTCGTGCTAAAGTTCGTCGTGAGCGTATGGGACATATTGAACTTGCTACTCCTGTATCTCATATTTGGTTCTTTAAGGGTGTTCCTTCACGTATGGGACTTGTTCTTGATATGTCTCCACGTGATTTGGAAGAAGTACTATATTTCGTAAGTTATGTAGTACTTGATCCAGGACCAGCTCCACTAGAGAAAAAACAAACTATTAGTGATAAAGAATATCGTGCATATTATGAAAAATATGGTAATTCTTTTAGAGTTGGTATGGGTGCTGAAGCTATTAAAGAATTATTAGAAGAAGTAGATTTAGAAAAAGAATTAGAACAAATTAAAGAAGAATTAGATCAAATTAAAGATTCTTCAAGTCAAAAAAGAGTACGTTTAGTAAAACGTTTAGATATTTTAAATGCATTTATTGAGTCAGGTAATAAACCTGAATGGATGATTTTAACTGCATTACCAGTTTTACCTCCAGATTTAAGACCAATGATTCAATTAGATGGTGGTAGATTTGCTACTAGTGATTTAAATGACTTATATAGAAGAGTAATAAATCGTAATAACAGATTAAAGAAGTTAATAGATTTAGGTGCCCCAAGTATAATTATTCAAAATGAAAAA
>ONHH01000034.1 GCA_900317575.1 uncultured Bacillota bacterium
TCAGCCATACCTTTAGGTGTAACTTTACCAACTAAGATATCTCCTTCTTTAACTTCGGTACCAATTCTAACAATACCATGAGAATCTAAGTTCTTACGAGCTTCTTCTCCAACGTTTGGAATATCTCTCGTAATTTCTTCAGGTCCTAATTTAGTATCACGACAATCAATATCGTAATGATCTATATGAAGAGATGTATAAACATCATCTTTAACTAATCTTTCATTTAAGATAACTGCATCTTCATAGTTATATCCATTAAAGGTCATGAATGCAACAGTCATATTCTTTCCTAAAGCAAGTTCTCCTTTATCAGTAGATGGTCCATCAGCAATAACTTGACCACGATGAACTTTATCTCCGGCTTTAACTAAAGGTTTATGATTTAAACTTGTTGAAGCATTAGTTCTTTCAAAATTAGCTAAATAATAAGTATCTTTATCTTTAGCGGTTTTAACAATTATTTTCTTAGAATCAGCATATTCAACTACACCATCAGCTTTACAAACTACGGTTGAACCAGAATCTCTGGCAGCAATCCATTCAACTCCGGTTCCAACGATTGGAGCTTCTGGAACTAATAGTGGAACAGCTTGACGTTGCATGTTAGCACCCATAAGTGTTCTATTAGCATCATCGTATTCCAAGAATGGGATACAACTTGTTGTAACAGCAACTACTTGAGATGGTGCTACGTCTACAAAATCAACTTGATTTCTCTTAACCATAACGTTATCGCCATTAATTCTAACAATGACCTCATCTGGAGCTATTTCATTATTATCATTTAATTCAACTGTTGCTTGAGAAATATAATAATCTTTTTCTTCGTCAGCAGTCATATATACTATTTCATCAGTAACTTTAGCATCTATTACTTTACGATATGGAGTCATTATAAATCCATATTCATTAATTTTAGCATAACCAGCTAAAGAAGTAATAAGACCGATGTTTTGTCCTTCTGGTGATTCAATTGGACAAATACGTCCATAATGTGACGCATTAACGTCACGAACGTCCATTCCTGCTCTATCTCTTGATAATCCTCCTGGTCCAAGAGAAGATAAACGACGTTTATCAGTTAACTCTGCAATTGGGTTAACTTGATCCATGAATTTAGATAACTGGCTACTTCCAAAGAATTCTTTTAAAGCAGCAGTAACTGGACGAATGTTAATAAGAGTTTTTGGGGTAACTGTTTCAATCTCTTGAGTAGTCATTCTTTCACGAATAACTCTTTCCATTCTAGCCATACCAGTTCTAAATTGGTTTTGAATTAATTCCCCAACTTGACGAACACGTCTATTTCCTAAATGGTCTATTTCATCAATATCTCCAATATTATCATGTAAATTCAAATAGTATGATACAGATGCATAAACATCAGGAATAGTTAAACGTTTAACATCAACAGATGTATCAACACCAACTAGTTTAATAACTCTTTCCTTATCTTCTTTATCATAAACTAGTACTGTTTGAATTTTATTATAATCATCTAATTCTTCATTAATAATAGTTTCTTTTAAATTATAACCATCTTTAAAGATTGGTCTTAATTTTTCTAAAACTTCTTTAGTTACTAAAGTACCTTTAGCTGCAATAACTTCTTTACCAATTTTAATATTTTCAGCTAATGTTGTATTTAAAAGACGGTCAACAACATTAAGCTTCTTATTAAATTTATAACGACCTACTTTAGCTAAGTCATATCTAAATCTATCAAAGAATCTAGTTATTAATTGGTTTTTTGCACTATCTAGTGTAGCAGGTTCTCCTGGACGTAACTTTTCATATATTTCAATTAAAGCTTCGTCAGTATTTTTGGTAGAATCTTTTTCAATAGTATTTAAGATATATTTATTTTCTCCAAATACGGAAATAATATCTTCATCACTTGATAAACCTAAAGCTCTTAAAAAAGTTGTAACGGTAACTTTTCTTGTTCTATCAATACGAACATACATAACATCTTTAGCATCAAGTTCATACTCTAACCAAGTACCTTTATTAGGTATTACTTCTCCACTAATAATACGACGTCCATTTTTGTCTATTTCTCTTTTATAATAAACACTTGGACTTCTTACTAATTGAGATACGATAACTCTTTCTGCTCCATTTATAATAAATGTTCCAGCGTCAGTCATCATTGGCATGTCACCTAAGAAGATTTCTTGTTCTTTTACTTCTCCAGTTTCATGAATAAATACTCTTGCTTGAACTTTTAATGGTGCAGCATAGTTTACCATTCTTTCTTTAGATTCCTTGATAGAATATCTAGGCTCATCAAAAGAATAGTCACCGAATTCCAATGACAAATTACCAGTAAAACTCTCTACTGGAAATAAATCTTCAAAGACTTCTTTAATCCCCACTTCTAAGAAATCTTGGTAAGACTTTTTTTGAACCTCTAATAAATCCTCAAGTTGTAAATTGTTTTTTGATCTTGAGAAACTACGTCTTTCACGGTAGTCCCCGAATTTAGCCTTTTTATATGCCACTCTCTCACCCCATAACCTTAATTTTCAGTGCTTCTAAATATTAAAAAACAAATACGTCACCAATTTAAAATTTTATCAATCAATTACTGGAAAGTCAACGCTTTTTAGCATTTACGACATAAAAACCTTTACTTTTTTCTAAAATTTGACAAAAATAGTCATTTTCTAAAGCTTTTATGATACTTTTTGCTCCTTGATCTTTTCTAATAACAAACCAAAGATTACCTTCTTCATTTAAATGCTCTTTAGCGTTTAATAAGAAAGTTAATACTACATCTTTCCCTGCCCTAATTGGTGGATTAGTTACAATAAGATCGTATTTGTCTTTGACATTAGAATAAATATCACTTACAAAAGCCCGAGCGTTAACTTTATTTAGTTTAATGTTTTTTTCTGAAAGGTGAACGGCTCTTTCATTTACATCAACTAAATCAGTTGGAATATTAAATATCTTAGCTAAGGTTATCCCCATAAAACCATAGCCACACCCTAAATCAAGAATACTTTTTACATTGGTTAAATCTGATTTTAAAATAGTGTTAACCAAAATGTTACTTCCATAATCTATTTTTGATTTGGAAAACACTCCGTTATCACTGAAAAAAGATAGGTCTGTTCCACCTATTTTAAAATCGATTGTTCTTATTTCACTCTTAATTTGGGGATTATTTGAGAAATAATGTTCCAAAAGCGTCACCGTCACTTGCTTTTTTCGTTGATATTTTAATTGTATAATAATTAATAAATAAAATCAACTATTAATTGAATTAATTATTATTACATTTTTTCTGTTTCGTTTTCTACACCTATCATTAGTCGTGCTATATTGTTGTTGCCATTCGCATTCACGTTCCACACGTTGTTTTCGTCATAGACAAAATCACAAGGAACAAATCATGCTAACTTTTCTGCTTTACCCTATATTATTTATTTAATTTAAATAATACCTTTTTTTATTTTAAAAAGCGAACATCTAATCTGCATAAAGCAGATTAGATATATGTCTTTGTTTTTCATTCTTCCACAGTCTTATTTACAATTATTATCTTAATTTTTTTCTACGTGTCGCAAATTTATTTTATAAATTTGCTTTACTAGATATCGGCCTTCGGCCTAAGATAATGAGACTGTTATAACTGGGCGCACCGCGTAGGCGTAGTCGTTGCTGAAGTAGACGCCGCCCACGTGGCCATCCGCACCCACGCTCCACACCCAGCTATCGTTAGACACATTACCTAACCAATAACTTGTTTCAAATATGTAATTTGGACATTGACTTGAATAATTAGTGTGTTTAGTTATAGTTGTATTACATAATGTACTTAATTCTTCTAGGCTTAGTAATATTCCATTTGTTACGTTTAATCCCATTGCTTGTAATGTATTTACGTATTTATCAACATATTGTTTAACATTTGATTGATCGTTATATACAAAACTATTTGATTCATTAAACCAGTAGGCATCATTGGCAAATGGAACTGAACCATAATAATAAGTAGAACCATTTGGTTCACAAGTTTCTTCTTCTAAACATTCCCCTGTTTCTTCATCTTCTTCTCCATCACACCAACAATCTTCACCTTCGAATTCATATTTTTCCGGCTCAGAATTCAAACTTGGTCTTGTCCTTCCTAACTCAGCATATTGTAAGCCTTGGGTTGCATCGGGTTTTTGATGATCTCCGACATTGATTAAATATCTTGATAATAATTTAACATCGCTACCATCAATTCCAATGACATAGAATTGTTCTGTTTGATATCCTACTAGATCTCCCACTTGAATATTACTTAATGTTACATCTGGTTCATTTGGATCTGATAATAGCTTTAAGCCACTTGATGCTATTTGATCTCCTTCAATATTTTGTCCTGCTACTACTTTTATTTTTCCATAAAAATATTTCTCTGTATTAAATGTTCCATCTTGTTCTTGTAATGGTGTGTTTTCATCTACCCATAATCTTAAACTATGTGTTACACTTCCA